>JBKJSU010000342.1:0-2960 GCA_046594415.1 Casimicrobiaceae bacterium
CGGCCTGTCGTTCGTGCCGGAGTTCGTGCGCCGCGGCGTCAACCAGCCCGTCCACTTTGCACTGTCGTATGACGAGGAAGTGGGCTGCATTGGCGTGCGCCGCCTCATCAGCGACATTGTGGCGCGCGGGGTGTCGCCCGCCGGTTGCATCGTCGGCGAGCCCACCGGCATGGCACTCGTCGTCGCGCACAAAGGCAAGCGCAGCTGGCGCTGCCGCGTGCGCGGCCACGAGGCCCATTCGTCGCTGACGCCGCTCGGCGTCAACGCCGTGCAGATCGCCTGCGAGATCGTCGCCTTCATCGCGCAACGCGCCCGCGAATTCCGCGACGGCGCGGGACAGGATACCGCCTACGACGTACCGTACTCCACCGTGCATGTGGGCACCATCCGTGGTGGCACGGCACTCAATATCGTGCCGCGTGACTGCACGTTCGATTTCGAGATCCGCCATCTGCCTTTCGACGATCCCGAGGCCTTCTTCGACGAAGTCAGGTCATTCGCGCAGCGGTACCTGCCGGCGATGCATGCGGTTGATCCGGCCACCTATATCGAGTTCGACATGCTGTCGTCGATGCCCGGCTTCGACACGCAGGATGGCAGTCCTATCGCGGAATTCGGACGTTCCTGCAACCATGCGCACGGTGTCGCCAAGGTGTCCTTCGGCACCGAAGCATCGTTGTTCCACCTCGCGAATATCCCCACGATCATCTGCGGTCCGGGCCACATCGCGCAGGCGCATCAGCCCAACGAGTGGGTGACCATCGAGCAGGTCGCGCAATGCGAAGCCTTCATGCAGCGGCTCTGCGCTCGCGTCACCGCATGACCGCGCCCGCGCGGACGCCGGCCATCGAGGTCGACTTCCCGGACATTGGAGCGTGGGCCGCCGGCAATACCGGCACGCCATATGTCTGGCGCTTCGAAGCGGAACGGCCGGGGCCGCGTGTCACCATCCAGGCGCTGACGCACGGCAACGAAGTTTGCGGCGCGATCTCCAACGACTGGCTGCTGCGTCAAGGCGTGCGCCCGGTACGCGGCACGCTCAACATCACGTTTGGCAACGTCGAGGCCTATGCCGGTTTCAACGCTGCCGACCCGTTCGCTTCGCGTTGCGTTGACGAGGACTTCAACCGGTTGTGGACCGCCGACGTGCTGGACGGACCGCGGCAATCGCGCGACCTCGCGCGGGCCCGCGCGCTGCGGCCGGTCTACGACGACACGGACTACCTGCTCGACCTGCACTCGATGACCGATGCCTGCCCGCCGCTGGCGCTGGCCGGGCGGCAGCGCAAGGGTCTTGAGCTGGCGCAGGCCGTGGGCATCCCGCAGCACATCATCATCGACGCGGGGCATGCCGCAGGCAAGCGGCTGCGCGATTATTCGGACTTTGACGATCCGGCGGCGGAGCGCAACGCGCTGCTGATCGAGTGCGGCCAGCACTGGGAGCGTGCCGCTCCCGCGGTCGCGCGCCAATCGACGTTGCGCTTCCTGCGTCACTTCGGGATGCTGGACACCGCCTTTCTCGACGCGCACCTCGATGGGCTGCCGCAGCCGCCGCAACGCGCGATTGAGGTGACGGATGTAGTCACGATCACCAGCGATCAGTTTCGCTTCGTGGTTCCGGTCGAGGGCCTCGCAGTAATCCCGCTGCAGGGCACGCTTCTCGCGCAGGATGGCGACGTTGCGGTTACCACGCCCTACGACGATGCGGTGCTGATCATGCCTACGCGCAATCCGCGGAAGGGCGAGACCGCCGTGCGCATCGGACGTTTCGTCAGCTAGAAATCGGCGGCGCCAGAGGTCCGCGGCACTCAGCCGTCGATGCCGTCGTAAAGCCACGCCATTGCCTGTCCCGGCGCCTGCCCGGGCACCGGCTTCAGCAATTCGTTGCGCACATCCGCGGTGGCACCGTCCGCGTGATAGATGTCGCCATACAGGCGGGCATAGATCTGCACGCGACTGGTGCGGAGGTAGCGGCTTTCGTTGTACGCAACGAGCGCGCCCTCAATGTCGTTGCCGGCCGCCGCGATGCGATTGGCCAGCACCACCGCGTCCTCGATCGCCATGCACGCACCCTGCGCGAGATACTGCAGCATCGGATGCGCGGCATCGCCCAGCAATGTGACGCGCCCGCGCGTCCAGTTGCGCACCGGCTCGCGGTCGCACAGCACCCACATTTTCCAGGCATTGATCTTCTCGAGCAGCTTCTTCACCGTGGGATGCGCCGCGCGGAAACGCTCATGCAATTCCGCCGTGTCGCCGAATACGTCCCAGCCTTCTTCGTAGCGATCGCTGTGGAAGACCGCCACCAGGTTGAAGAGCTTGCCAGCGCGCAGCGGGTAATGCACGAGGTGCGTCTTGGGACCCGCCCACAGCACCACCGCCTGCGGCCGCAAGTCCTCCTCCACCTCCTCGATGGGCAGCACCGCGCGATACGCGATGTGCCCCGACACGCGTGGCTTGCCGTCGCCGACAATGCCCTCGCGCAGCTTCGACCACAACCCGTCGGCGCCGATCAACGCGGAACCCACATGCGAAGTGCCGTCGGCGGCGATCGCGCGCACGGTGTTGCCCTCCTGCACGCTGCCGGTGATCTTGCAATGGGTGGTCAGCGTGATCAGCGGCGACTGCCGGCATGCCGCGACAAGCACGTCAAGCAGGTCACGCCGATAGATGACGCCGTACGGATAGCGGTAGCGCTCGCGAAACGCCGCGCTGCCCACCGGCATCCGCGTGATCTCCGCGCCGGTGCGGCCGTCCCGCATCGACAGGTATTCGGGGAAGAAGGCAACGTCGCTGACCGCTGGCGTGAGACCCAGCAATTCGAACATCCGGAATACGTTGGGACCGAGCTGGATGCCCGCGCCGACCTCGCCGAAATCCGCGGCCTGCTCCAGCACATGGCTTGCAATACCCTTGCGCGCCAGCGCCAGCGCCGCCGCGAGTCCGCCGATGCCGCCGCC
>JBKJSU010000426.1:0-3124 GCA_046594415.1 Casimicrobiaceae bacterium
GCCAGCTGGGCTCGTCGCGCGACATGATCGAGGCAGTAGCCAACGGCACGCAGCAGATCGTGACCGAAGGCGCCGCCAATTTCGGCGCCTGGGTGCCCGCGATCTCGGTCGTGGAGAGCCCGTACATCTGGCGCGACGCCGAGCACCTGGTCAAGGCGATGGCAGGCCCCGTCGGGCGCGATTTCAACAACGAACTGGTCGCCAAGCGCGGGATGCGCATCCTGGGCACCACGTATTACGGCACGCGGCATGTCACCACGTCGACCAAATCCGTGAAGACGCCGGCCGATCTCGTCGGCTTCAAGCTGCGGGTGCCAGAAAACGACGTGTTCAAGGCGATGGCCGAAGCGTGGGGCGCGAAACCCACGCCGATGAATTTCGGGGAGCTTTATCTCGCGCTGAAACAGGGTACGGTCGACGGGCAGGAAAACCCGCTGCCCACGATCAAGTCCGGCAAGTTCGACGAGGTGCAGAAATACCTCGTGCTGACCGCGCACATCATCACGCCGCGCCTCGTCGTCGTGAACGAAGCCTTCTGGAAGGGTTTGAAGCCGGGTGACCAGAAGATCATCCAGGACGCGGTCGATGCCGGCATCATCTGGCAGAACGCTGAGCTGGTGCGGCAGGAGAAGGAGCTGGTCGAGACCTTCAAGGCCGCGGGCATGACCGTGGTGCCCGTCGACATTGAGGCGTTCAGGAAGCCAGTGGTGGCCGCCGTGGTGCCGAAGTTCGAGGCGCGCTGGGGCAAGGGGACGTACGAGAAGCTGCAGGAAATGAAGTAACGGTGGGGAGTCTTCGCCGCTACGCCGAGCGCTGCATCGACTGGGCGGCCATCGTGGTGTTCACGGCCATCTTCGGCTGCGTGATCGGCCAGGTGGTGCTGCGCTAAGTGTTCAACAGCCCGACGACGTGGAGCGAGGAACTCGCGCGCTACCTCTTCATCTGGTGCGCGTTCCTCGGCTGGATCATCGCGTCGCGACGCGGCGGGCACCTGGCGATGACGTTCGTCGCCGAACGCCTGCCGCCGCGCGTGCAGGCTGCGCTGTCGGTGGTCATCGCTCTGGCCACGCTTTTCTTCGCGTGGATCCTCGGCAGCCGCGGCTTCAAGCTCGTCACCAACAACTGGGACATCGAGAGTGTAGCGGTGCCGTTCACGCTGGGCGTCGTGTACCTGATCGTGCCCGTGGCGTCGCTGGCGATTGCGGCCTACGCGTGGCTGCAACTCGACGTCAACCTGCGCAAGCTGGCACGCGGATCGTGACGACGCGACGGGCATGATCACCACGATGCTCGTGATTCTCGCGGCGTGGTTCGCCGCGCTGTTCCTCGGCCCGCCGATCTGGCTGGCGATGGGGCTGGCGGGCTGGGCGTTTCTCTACGTGACCGGCAGCCCCGACCTCGCCGTCGCGTAGCGCATTGCCAAGGCCGCGGATTCGTTTCCGCTGCTCGCGGCCCCGCTGTTCATCCTGATGGGCAACATCATGAACAGCGCGGGCATCACGCAGCGCATCTTCCGCTTTGCCACCGTCTGCGTCGGCTGGATGCGCGGTGGGCTGTGCCACGCCAACATCGTCGCCAGCGTGTTCTTCGCGGGCACGTCGGGGTCCGCCGTGGCGGATGCGGGAGGCCTTGGCACCATCGAGATCAAGGCGATGGTCGACGAGGGCTATTCGCCCGACATCGCGGCGGCGGTCACCGCGTCGTCAGCGACGATCGGCCCGATCATTCCGCCGTCACTGCCGATGATCATCTACGGCGTATCGGCGGAGGCCTCCATCGGTGCGCTGTTCCTCGCCGACGTGATTCCGGGACTGCTGATGGCGGGCGCGCTGATGGTGATGGTGCGCGCGATCGCGATCAAGCTCGACCTGCTCCGCCACCCGTTTCCCCGCTTCCGCGACCTGTGGGTCGCATTTCGCGAAGCGTTCTGGGCGCTGCTGACGCCGCTGATCCTGTTTGCCGGGCTCTTCGGCGGCGTGTTCACGCCCACCGAAGCGGCCGCCATTTCGGTCGCCTATGCACTGGTGCTTGGATTGGCGATCTACCGCGAATTCGATCTCGCCGATCTGCCGAAGATCATCCTCGACACGGTCGAGACCACCGGCGTGGTGATGGCGCTGGTCATGACGGCATCGCTGATGGCGTACTGCCTGTCGCTGTCGCAGGTGCCGCAGGCTGCGGGCGCATTCCTGACGGGACTCACCGACAATCCGCTGGTTTACCTGATGATCGTCAACGTCATCCTGCTGGTCGTGGGCTGCTTCATGGAGGCGATCGCGGCCATGCTGATCCTGGTGCCGATCCTCGTGCCGACGGCGCTCAAGCTCGGCATCGACCCGACCCAGTTCGGACTGATCTTTGTGCTGAACCTGATGCTCGGCACGATCACGCCCCCGGTGGGCGTGGTGCTGTACGTCACCGCCAAGGTGGCCGGCATTTCGTTCGAGCGCGTCACGCGCGCGACGCTGCCGTTTCTCGTGCCGTTGCTGGTGGTGCTGGTCGCGATCACGCTATGGCCGCCGCTGACCACCTGGCTGCCCAGGCTCGTCCTGGGGCGCTGAGCAGTTTTCTGCCGAAACCATTCGGGCGGGTGCGACGCCGCTTGACAGCATCGCGATTTCTTCTTATATACTAGCATACAAGCTAGCTTTGATGACCTCGCATGGCCGCCATCCGTCCCCTGCCCACGCCCATTTCGCTCGCCGACCGCCGCCGCGGCGCCGCCGGCACGGCCTATGCGTGGCTGCGCGCCGAAATCCTGTCCGGGCGGATGCGGCCGGCGCAGGCGCTGTCGGAAAACGAAGTCGCGCAGCGTCTGGGCGTCAGCCGCACCCCGGTGCGCGAGGCGATCATCCGTCTTGAGAGTGAGGGCCTGCTAACAGTCCGCCCCCAAGTCGGCACCGAGGTAGCGCCAATAGACGTCGACGCCGTTGCCGACGGCCAATTCGTGCGCGAGGCGCTGGAATGCCGCACGGTGGCCATGGCCGCCAAGGCCGTCACACCGGCGGATGCCGCCGAATTGCGCGGCATGCTGGAGGAACAGGGACGCGTGGCCGCGTTGGGCGATCACGCGGCCTTCGTCCCGCTCGACGACGCGATGCACCAGAAACTGGTGGCCATGGCC
>JBKJSU010000480.1:0-2726 GCA_046594415.1 Casimicrobiaceae bacterium
TCGGGCAAAACGCCTTGGCCGTCACGGCATTGATGCCGGTACTGTCGCGACCGGCCAGCGTGGCGCTGCCCCAATGCATCGGCAGATACGCCGTGCCGGGTTTCCCCATTGCGCTGATGGCCACCGGTACCACCACCGCACCGCGACGCGACTCGATGCGCACGAGGTCGCCCGTCAGCAGGCCGCGGCGCAGCGCATCGGCGCCGTTCAACTCCACCGCGGGTTCGGGCGCATGCGCAAACAACGTCGCCAACGTGCCGGTGCGGCTCATTCCGTGCCATTGATCGCGCAGGCGCCCGGTGTTGAGCCGGAACGGATAGCGGGCATCGACGCGTTCGGCCACCGGTGCGAACTTCGTCGCCGCGAACCGCGCCCGGCCATCGGGGGTGGCGAACACATGGTCCTCGTACAGGCGCGCCTTGCCGGAGGTGGCGCCCGCCGGGTACGGCCATTGCTGCGGCCCCTCGGCATCCAACCGCGCATGCGACAAGCCGGTGATATCGAGGTCGCGGCCGCGCGTGGTGGCCACATGTTCGGCAAAGATTTCAGTGCTCGTTGCGAATGGAAACAACGTCGGCAAGCCCGGCCGGAGTCGTGCCTCCAACCGGCGCGCGAACGCGACGGCAATGCTCCAGTCGGCACGCGCATCACCCGGTGCCGGCAACGCCGCGCGCACGCGCGAAATGCGCCGCTCGGAATTGGTGACGGTGCCGTCCTTCTCGCCCCAGGTGGTGGCCGGCAGCAATACGTCCGCGAAGGCCGCGGTCTCGGTATTGCCATAGGCTTCCTGCAGGACGACCAACTCCGCGCGCGCCAACCCCGCCCGCACCGTAGCCTGGTCGGGCATCGACTGCGCCGGATTCGTGCAGGCAATCCACACCATCTTCACCAAGCCCGCCGCAAGGGCATCGAAAAGCTCGACCGCGGTCAAGCCCGGCTGGGCGCGCACCGACGGTATGCCCCACAGCGCCGCCATTTCCGCGCGATGCTCCGCGTTGTCGAGATCGCGATGGCCCGACAGCAGGTTGGCAAGTCCGCCCACTTCGCGGCCACCCATCGCGTTGGGTTGGCCGGTCAGCGAGAACGGGCCTGCGCCGGGCGCGCCGATCTGCCCGGTGGCGAGATGCAGGTTGATCAATGCGGCATTCTTGGCGGTGCCCGCCGACGACTGGTTGAGGCCCTGGCAATACAGGGACAGCGTGGGGCCCTGCGCAAACCAGCGCGCCGCGGTGACGAGATCGATTTCCTTGATGCCGCAGATTTCGGCCGCCATCCGCGGCGTCATCTCGCGCACGACTTCTTTCAGCGCGTCGAAGCCCCTGGTGTGGTCGCGAATGAAATCGCGCGCGATCGCGTCGTCCCACAGCAGGTGATGCAGCATCCCGTGCAACAGCGCGACGTCGGTGCCGGGTTCGATAGCGAGGTGAAGATCGGCAATCGCGGCGGTGGCGGTGCGCCGCGGATCGACGACGATCATCTTCTGCTGCGGCAGGCGCGCCCGCGCGGCTTCGATGCGGCGGAACAGGACCGGATGCGCCCATGCGGTGTTGGAACCGGCGATGAAGAGACAGCCGGCCTGATCGATGTCGTCGTAGCATGCGGGCGGCGCGTCGGCGCCGAGTGTCTGCTTGTAACCCGCCACTGCACTCGACATGCACAGCCGCGAGTTGGTGTCGATGTTGTTGGTGCCGACCAGGCCCTTGGCCAGCTTGTTGAAGACGTAGTAGTCCTCGGTTAGCAACTGTCCCGAGACGTAGAAGGCCACGCTATCGGGGCCATGCTCGCGAATGCATGCGGCGAAACGGTCGGCGAGGTCATCGAGGACGGTTTCCCATGCCACTGGCCGGGGTGCGGCGGAGCGCTCTGCCCGCCGCAGCGGCTGCAGCAGCCGTGCGCCGGCCAGCGCCGGTGTCGCAGTGAGATGCAGCGTGCGGCCCTTGCTGCACAGTTGGCCGAAATTGGCCGGATGGTCGGGATCGCCGCGCACGCCGGTGATCGCGCCGTCCGCATGCTCGACGATGACCCCGCAGCCGACGCCGCAATACGGGCACGTGGAGCGCGTCTCGGCCACGCGATCAATCCAGCGCAACGAACACGGTGCCGTCGTCCACCCGCACGGCAAACGTCTGTGCGCAGCCAACGTCTGGCGCGACGGCTTCGCCGTCGGCCAGGCCGATCGACCAGTTGTGCAGCGGACAGGCCACCCGGTCGCCGTAGACGATTCCCTGCGACAACGGCCCCCCCTTGTGCGGACAGCGGTCGATGATGGCAAACACGCGCTCCTCCGCACAGCGAAAGACGGCGACATCGCCGTCCGGATGCCCGGGACGTGCAATCACGCGCGCGCCGGCAAGGGGAATATCCGCCAATGCGCAGATTTCGACGAATGTCGCATTGGTCTTGCTGCGCGGCATGGGTGCAGCGCAGTCGGTGCTGCGGATCAGCGGCGTGATGGTCGCGGTCATGTCAGTGTGCCACGGCGACGGGTTCGAACTGCCGGACATCGACGCGCGCTTCCTGCATCTGATGCCATGGATCGGGCTCGCCATCGAGCGTGAACTGCAGGCGCTCCCAGAGCGCCACGCGCTTGGCCGCGTCGTCCAGCATCTGCTTCTTGACGTAGTCGAGGCCCACCCGCGTGACGTAATGCACGGTACGTTCGAGATACCAGGCTTCCTCGCGATAGAGCTGCAGGAATGCGCCGCTGTATTCGAGCACTTCCTCGG
>JBKJSU010000094.1:0-4142 GCA_046594415.1 Casimicrobiaceae bacterium
CAATGGACAGTTCGCCGGCTTCGTCACGCACGCGGGGATAACCCGGCTGCTCGGCGAGACCAACCGCGCCGCGGCGCTGAAGGCCGGCTGATGCCGCTGCGCACGGCGCGCACCGGGCGGATCGTGATCGCTGCGGCGATCATCGGCGCCTTCGTTTTAGGTGTCATCGCGCAGCGCAGCGGCCTGTTCGACCAGATCGCCAAGTACAAGTCGGACATCATCTACCTGTCGCAGCAGCACATGAAGATCGTCGCCATCTCCGGCGGCCTGGCGATCCTGGTCGGGGTGCCGCTCGGACTCTGGCTCAGCCGTCCAGGCATGCGCAAGGCGGCCGAATCGATCATGCAGGTATTGAACATCGGCAGCACGATTCCCACACTCGCGGTACTGGCGCTGGCGATGAGCCTGCTCGGCATCGGCATCGTCCCGGCAATCTTCGCGCTGTGGGTGGCCTCGTTGCTGCCGATCGTGCGCAACACGTACGCCGGGATGCTCGGCGTTCCCGCCTATTATGTCGAGGCGGCGACCGGGATGGGCATGAAGCCGATGCAGATCCTGTCCGGCGTGGAAATGCCGAATGCGTTATACGTGATGTTCGCCGGTATCCGCACGGCGCTGGCGGTCAACGTCGGAACGGCGCCGCTGGCCTTCCTGATCGGCGGCGGCGGATTGGGTGAACTGATCTTCACCGGGATCGATTTGAACGAACCCGGAATGATGCTCGCCGGGGCGATCCCGACGGCGTTGCTTGCGGTGATCGTCGACTATGCGGTCGGCGCCATCGCTTATTTCGTAGTGCCGCGCGGCGTGAATCCGCTGCGGTAAACGTGCCGTTCGCAAAGACGGCCACATGCAATCCAGGAGACGACAAATGAAACTGAATCGGACAATCAAACTGATGGGCGCAGGGCTGCTGCTGGGCTTTGGCGCGGCCGCGGCAATGGCGCAGACCATCGTCGTCGGCGGCAAGAACTTCACCGAGCAGCAAATCATGGCGGCGATGACTTCGCAGCTGCTGCAGGCGAAGGGCTTCAAGGTCGACGTGAAGGCCGGCATGGGTAGCGCTGTGCTGCGCCAGGCGCAGGAAAGCGGCCAGATCGACGTCTACTGGGAATACACGGGCACGTCGCTCATCGTGTACAACAAGTTCACCGACAAGCTGTCGGCCGCCGACAATTACAAGAAGGTGAAGGAACTCGATGCCGCCAAGGGCCTGGTCTGGCTCAATCCGTCAAAGGCCAACAACACGTATTCGTTGGCGATGAATGCGGACGAGGCCAAGAAGCAGGGTATCGTCACCATTAGCGACCTCGCCAAAAAAGTGAAGGACGGCGGCAAGCTCACGATTGCCAGCAATGCGGAGTTCTACGCGCGCCCCGATGGCTTCAAGCCACTCGAGCAGATGTACGGATTTGAATTTGCGCGCGATAACGTGAAACGCATGGACACGGGCCTTGTCTACCAGGCGTTGAAGGAACGACAGGTCGACGTGGGTCTGGTGTTCGCCACCGATGGCCGCGTTCCGGCGTTCAACTTTGTCATCCTGCAGGACGACAAGGGCTATTTCCCAGCCTACGCGATGACGCCCGTAGTGACCAAGAAGGCGCTGGATGCCAATCCGAAGCTGGCGGACATCTTAAATTCGCTGTCGGCGAAGCTTGACGACGCGACCATGTCGCGCCTCAACGCCAGCGTGGACGTTGACAAGAAAACCGTCGAGGAAGTGGCGCAGACCTTTTTGAAGCAGCAGGGTTTGATCTGAGCGAGCGCGCAGGCACGCGGTGCCGCTGCCCGCAGCGGCACCGCGCCGGCGGGCGTCGGCCAAGCAGAAGCGCAAGGCAAATTCGGTGATGCTGAGTGTTGCAGTTGCCCAGATCGCGACGACCCTCGGGAATCTCGAGACCAACGTGCGCAAGCACCTCGAAACGATCGCTGCCGCGCGTGCCGCCGGTGTCGACGTCCTCCTGTTTCCCGAAATGTCGCTGACCGGTCATGGGGCGGGCGCCGATACGCTGCGGCTGGCGATCAGCCGTGACCATCGCTACGTCACTGACATCGCGCGGGCGGCGGGCGCCATGTGCACGGTGTTCGGCATCATCGAGGAGGGTGCGGGCGCACAGTTTTACAACGCTGCCGTCGCCGTGCGCGAGGGCAACGTGATCTTCGTGCATCGAAAAATCAACCTGGCCACGTATGGCCGACTGGAAGACGGCAAGCACTTCGCGGCGGGGCGCCGTGTGGAGACCTTTGCGATCGATCCCCGCTGGCGGGCAAGCCTCATGATCTGCGCGGACACCTGGAATCCGTCGCTCGTTTACCTGGCGGCGATGCAGGGTGCGACGCTGCTGCTGGCGCCGATCAGCTCGGCGCTCGAAGCGGTCGGTGCCGAGTTCGACAATCCCGGAGGGTGGGACACCAATTTGCGCTTCCATGCGTTGACCTACGGCATGCCGGTACTTATGGCGAATCGCGTCGGCGTCGAGCGCGATCTAACCTTCTGGGGAGGCTCTCGCATCCTCGATCCGTTCGGCCGCGTGCTTGCTGCCGCGTCCGGGAGCGGTGAGGAACTGGTGCGGGCGGAGCTCGACTTCGATGCCGTGCGGCGCGCGCGCTATTTGTTGCCGACCGTGCGCGACGCCAACCTGCCGCTCGTGCAGCGCGAGATGCAACGCGTGCTGGCGCAGGATGCCGCGCCGCCGGGAGTGGCGTGATGCCCGCTCTCGCGTCCAGCGTCGTCGCCCGGCGCCCGCAGTCCGCGTCGAAGTCCGCCGGCGTTCCGGCATTCGTGCGCGACCTCGTGTTCGCGGACCTCCCCGCAGATGTCGTTGCCCAGGCGCAACGCTGCGTTCTCGACTTGATCGGCGTCGCCGCCGCCGGGTCGCGTGCGCCCGGTACGGCCATCGTCAACGCCTATGCAGCGAACCACCTCGCCGGCCGCGATCGCGACGCGCGGATTCTGTTCGACGGCCGTCGCGCCGGACTCGCCGGCGCCGCGTTCGCCGGTGCCACGACTATCGACGCCTTCGACGCTCACGACGGCCACGTGCTGACCAAAGGTCACGCGGGGGTCGCCGTGCTGCCGGCAATGCTTGCCTATTTTGACGGCGGCGTCGGATCGACGGTGCGCGTCGACGGGCGCGAATTCCTGACCGGCGTGGTGCTGGGCTTCGAAATCGCGACGCGCGCCGGCATTGCGTTGCACGCGACGGTTCCCGACTACCATTGCTCGGGCGCATGGAATGCGCTGGCGTGTGCGGCATTGGGCGGACGCTGGCTTGGATTCGACGACGAGCGCATGCGCCACGCGCTGGGGATCGCCGAATACCTCGGGCCGCGCGGCCAGATCTTGCGCGTCTGCGACCACCCGACGATGCTGAAGGACGGCTCCGGCTGGGGCGCGCAGGTGGGTGTGAGCGCAGCCTTGCTCGCCGATGATGGCTTCACCGGTGCACCCGCGCTCACGATCGAGCGCGACGATGCGCGCGCATTCTGGAGTGATCTTGGCAGACGCTGGCGAATCCGCGAGCAGTATTTCAAGGCCTACCCGGTGTGCCGCTGGGCGCAGCCGGCCACCGAAGCTGCCTTCGCACTTTCGCGGACGCATGCATTCAGCGAGGCGGACGTCGTCGCCATCGGCATCGAGAGTTTTCGCGGGGCGATCGAGCTGGGTTCACAGTGCCGGTATCCGCGTACGACGGACGAAGCGCAGTACAGCCTGGCCTATCCGGTGGCGGCGGCGCTGGTGTACGGACGGCTCGGCGCCGCCGAAGTCGAAGGCGCGGCGCTCGCCGATCCGCGGATCGCGCGTCTGCTTGAGACGATAACGCTGACCGTCGACCCGGATTTCTCGCGGATTTTCCCGGCCGAGCGTTGGGCCCGCGTGCGCATCACGCTGCGCGACGGCCGCACGCTGGTCTCGGAGCCCGCGCGGGCGCGCGGCAATCCCGAAAATCCCCTTTCGGACGATGAAATCCGAACCAAGTATCACGACCTGGCGGGACCGGTGTTGGGACCGCAGCGGTCCGCACGGATCGAGGCGCTGGTCGAGTCGCTGGCCGACGACCGCGCGGCGCTGCCGGTACTCGTCGACGAACTCTTGAGCGCCACGGCGCCCTGACGATGCGCGACTTCCTTCTCGACGC
>JBKJSU010000251.1:0-3996 GCA_046594415.1 Casimicrobiaceae bacterium
GGTGCCGGCGCACGCCACCAGCGCTGCGGCGAATCCGGGCTTGTAGTCCCGTGCCTTCATGGCAGGCACCAGAATCGACCCGATCGCGGACGTGTCGGCCACCGACGAGCCGGACACACCTGCAAACACCATGCTCGACACCACGGAAGCCTGAGCCAATCCCGCACGCCAGTGTCCAACGACCGTTTCGGCGAACTCGACCAGACGCTTTGAAATGCCGCCAGCCGAAATGAGTTCGCCTGCAAGGATGAAGTAGGGCAATGCCAGCAGGCTGAAATTGTCCAGCATCGCAAACATCTTTTGCGGAAACAACGCGGGCACGAGGCCCGGTGTGGCAAGAATCCCGGCGAGACCCACGATACCCATGACCAGCAGGATCGGGATGCCGATCGTGATCAGCACCAGCAACAGTGCAAACAGCGCGATCAGCATCAGTGGCTCCCCAGCGATTCAGGTTCCGGTTCGTGCCAGCCGAAATAAGTTGCGAAGCGGCGCAATGCGACAAACCCGAGGTAAGCACTTCCGAGCACCATGCCGGAGTAGACATAGTTCATCGGTATGCCGAGACCGGGGCTGTCCTGCGTCTTCGCGATCTGCATGATCACCAGCGTGTAGCGGCCGATAGCCAGTGCCAGCACGAACCACAGAACCTCGGTACCGAGGCCGATGCCTCGCTGCACGCCGGCCGGAAACAAGCGTAGCAGCATGTCCATGCCCAGATGGGCGCCGCGCCGATAGGCTACCGGGATCGCCAACATCACCATCCAGACGTGTCCGAATTTCTGGAACTCCTCGCTCCAGGACAGAGGCAGTCCAAGCACGAAGCGATTGAATACCTGCAATCCGCCGACGAGCGTAAACGACAGGAACATGAGGAACAAAACGTATTCGACCGAGCGGTCAATCACATGAAAGAGCCGTGCCATCGTCGCCACCTGAAAAAGGGGCGGCGGAGACGTCCCGCCGCCGATGTTGCCCGACTTACTTGGTGTCGCGAATGGTCTTCAGCAGGTCTTCAGCGCCCAGCGTCTTTGCAAGCTGATCCTGCAGCGGGCCAGCGGCCTTGAGAAACTGGGACTTGTCGATGGGGTTGACCACCATGCCCTTGGCTTTCAGCTTTTCCATCGACTCGCCGTCACGTTGCACGGACAGGCTGCGATTCACGTCCTGGCCGAGCTTCGCCGCCGCCGCGACCACCTGACGTTCCTTGTCGGTGTAGCCATCCCACTCCTTCTTGGAAATGACGGTCACCGTCGGCCCGAATAAATGCTCGGTCAGCGTGATGTACTTGGCCACTTCGTAAAACTTGCCCGTGAACGTTACGGCCGACGAATGTTCGAAGCCATCGAGCACACCGGTCTGGAGTGAGGTGTACACCTCGCCAAACGCCATTGGGGTGGCGGACGCGCCCATAGCATTCAGCGCCGCAACGTATGTCGGCGTCTGGATCGTGCGGATCTTGAGGCCCTTCAAGTCCTCCGGCTTTTTTACTTCCTTCTTGGTGGTGATCACATTGCGGTAGCCCCAGCTGTCCTGCCAGCCCAGCACCCTGAGACCCAGCTTTTCGTGTTCTGCCGCCAGGGTTTCGCCTACCTTGCCGTCCAGCACCTTGTGCGCGTGATCATAGTTGCGCCACATGAAGGGCAGGTCCAGCACACCCATTCGCTTGTTGAAATTGTTGTGAATGGCCGTGCCGCCGATGTGCATCGTGGCCCCGGCACCCAGCTGCATTCCTTCGACGACAGCGCGCTCCTCGCCCAGTTGATTGGCGGGGTACACGCGCGCTTCCAGCGTATCGGAATTGCTGTTGATGTAATTGGCAATCACCCACGCCGTCATGTGGTTGTCGTTGGCCACGTCCGGTGCGGTAGCGTGCGAAATCTTGACCTGCTTCTTGGCTTGCGCCATCGCATCCGGCGCAATCGCCAATGCGGACGCCAGCGCCAGCCCCAATACAGTTTGCTGCAACAGTGTCTTGATGTTCATGAAACCCTCCTTGGGTTGGACTCGGGGTGGTCCCCGTTTTTCAAGCCCGACGTACAAGCCTGGCCTTGGCCACCTTCTTATCGGTGGGAGGCGGCGGCATGCCCCTCGGATACTTGTCATAGGCCGGTGCCAGATCGCGCGCCGTACCGGCTAACAGCTTTTTCATTGCTGCTTCCGCTTCGTCCGGATCGCGTCGTCGGATGGCCATGGCCACGGCCTGATGTTCGGCCAGCGAATTTTCATAGGTGACGCGAGCACTGCTTGCCAACCGGACACAGTTGAGAAGCGCGGTGCGAATGGCACCGGCAAATCGAATCAACATCTGGTTCCCCGTGGCATGGATGATGAGTTCATGCAGGGCCAGATCGTGGCCGCAGCAGGTCTCCATATCGTGTGGTGTTGAAGCCACCATGCCGCGATAAGCGGCTTCGATCGCAAGGATCTGTTCCGGCGTTGCGCGTGATGCCGCCAGCCGCGCGGCCGCGGGCTCGATAATCATCCGCACATCGAGCAGGTCCATAAAGAAGGCCGGATCGGGGGGCGCCTCGGACAACCAGCGCAGCACATCTGCGTCGAGGATATTCCACTGCCGCCGGTCGTTCACGGTCGTGCCACGACGTGTCCGGCCTTCGACCAAGCCCTTTTGTGCCAACGCACGCAGTCCTTCACGCAGCGAAGGCCGGCTGATGCCAAGTTGGGTGGACAGAAGCGCTTCCGTGGGCAGGAGCGCACCCGGTGGCAGGGCACCGGACACGATGCGAAATCCGAGCACGTCAATCACATGGGCAGACTTCAGCGGTCGCGCCGATTGACCTGCCGCGGCGCGAAGGCGCCGCGAGATCGGCTTGCCGATGGCACCGCTGTGGACTGTGTAGGTCATGGTTATGCCAAAGTATGTCAGACACAATGGCATTAAAGTCAGACATTAACAACTATACTTGCGCCTGGCACACAATCCGTCATGGCGTCAGCGCATGGAACGCTGCGCCGCATGACTTCGATCAATGGAGGAAGGACGCAATGGTTAACGATCTCAAGGGCAAAGTTGTTTTGATCACGGGCGCATCAACCGGCATCGGCGCTGCCGCCGCACGGGCATTTGCCGCTGCGGGCAGCCGCGTGGTGGTTCATTACAACGAAAGCAAAGGTCCGGCCGAGGCGTTGGCGACTGACCTGCGTGGCCAGGGTGCGGAGGTGTTGCTCGCGGGCGGCGACGTTACGCAGGAAGAGAACGTCAAGCGCATTGTTGCGGAGACCATGGCGGCATTCGGGCGGATCGATGTCCTGATCAACAACGCGGGTGGCATGCTCGGGCGCATCAAGATCGAGGACTACACCGTCGCGCACATCCAGCGCGTGGTCGACCTCAATGTGACCCAGGTCGCGATCTTCATGCGCGAAGTGGTACCGATCATGCGCCGCCAGAAGTCCGGCAACATCATCAACGTCACGTCGATTGCCGCGCGCAACGGCGGCGGCGGCGGCGCGGTGCTTTATGCCGGCGCCAAGGGCTTCATATCCACGGTCACGCGCGGTTGGGCCAAGGAAGTCGTCGGCGACAACATCCGCCTCAATGCGGTTTCGCCGGGCGTGATCACCACGCCTTTCCACGACCGCTATTCGAACGCGGAGCAACTGAAAGCGATGCAGGCCACGGTGCCGATGAACCGGCTGGGCAGTGCCGAAGAGTGCGCCGGTACCTTCCTCTATCTCGCGTCGAACGCGATGTCGAGCTACGTGACGGGGCAGGTGATCGAGGTCAATGGCGGACAGTACATGCCGTGACCCGTGCGCGCCTGCAGGTGTGGGACGAGCACCGGCGTGCGGGCAAAAAAAGAGGGGTTACACTTGCGTGTAACCCCTTGGTTCAGTGTGGTGGGCATTGCTGGGTTCGAACCAGCGACCCCTCCCGTGTGAGGGGAGTGCTCTACCGCTGAGCTAAACGCCCCGCGAACCCAGACAGGAATGCCGATTTAACCATAGCGGCGGACCGAGGGCAAACCACGTTTT
>JBKJSU010000258.1:0-3179 GCA_046594415.1 Casimicrobiaceae bacterium
TATTTTCCGGGCTGCGGCTCGGAGCGCCTGTTCTCGCAGGTGGGGCTGGCCACGCAGGCGATGCTGTATCACGTCGGTGCGCAAACCGTGCTGCCGCCCGGGTATCTTTGCTGCGGCTATCCGCAGACGTCGGCGGGCAATCATGACGAAGGGCAGAAGATCATCACGTCGAACCGCGTACTGTTCCATCGGATGGCCAACACGCTCAATTACCTCGACATCAAGACCGTGATCGTGTCGTGCGGCACGTGCATGGACCAGCTGCAGAAATACGAATTCGACCAGATTTTTCCCGGCTGCCGGCTGCTCGACATCCATGAGTACCTGATGGAGAAGGGCGTGAAGCTCGAAGGCATCAACGGCACGCGCTACATGTATCACGATCCGTGCCACACGCCGATGAAGACTTATGCGCCGATGGCCGTGGTCAAGGGGCTGATGGGCACCGACGTGGCGCTGAATGATCGTTGTTGCGGCGAATCGGGCACGCTGGCCGTGACGCGGCCGGACATTTCCACGCAGGTGCGGCACCGCAAGGAAGAGGAAATGACACGTGGCGCGGACAAGCTCCGCGCAGACGGATTTGTCGGCGATGTGAAGGTGTTGACGTCGTGTCCGTCATGCCTGCAGGGGCTGTCCCGCTTCAACGATGACGCAGGCACGCAGGCCGACTACATCGTGGTCGAGATCGCGCGCAACTTGCTGGGCGCCAACTGGATGGCGGACTACGTGGCGCGCGCCAACGCGGGTGGCATCGAGCGCGTCCTAGTCTGACGCCGGGCGCGGTGCGCGCAAGCGTGGATGTCCGTCGGCGAGTTTTCAGCCGCACGCGGCGTTACACCCGTGCGGCGACCCGCGCGTCCCCGGAAACGGGCGTTCCGCATGGCAGGCCGTACTCCGGCGCGGAGGCGCAGCGAAGCAGCACGGGGCGTTCCGCGATCTGCGCGGCAACGCCGGATTCGGACCCCGGCGCGTACCGGACGATCCAGGGCGCGGAGAGCGTCATCAGCACATAGAAGGCGGCCACGACGGTGGCGGCGTGCGCGGGCCGGGGAAGTCTCGGCGCGGCAGGCGCGCGGTGCAGGTTGGCCTCGCAAGCAGTCAGCGTTTCCATCATGGGTCTCCCGGTGTCGGCGGCTGTCGGCCGTCGAGGGTGATCAAAAAGAGCCCGCAGGGGCGGCCGGACCTTGGCGTTGGGGACGAACCGGATGGGGCTTGGCACGTCCCTGCGGGTGGAGGAAACTCGCGCTAGGGCAGGTTGCCTGTGGGCTTGAAGGACGGTCCCGGGCGGCCTGCGGGTTGGCTTGTGCCCAAGACTAGGCGCGTCGCGGTCACCATGCTGCGGAGGATTCCGCCGGGCCTTGCACGAATATTCCCGTGGCGCCGCCTGTGGTCGGCCCACCGGGTTTCCACTCGGCCCTTTGTGCTATAAGTTGGTGCGGTAACCTGTCGCATCCACCATGTTTTATGTGACCATTGGCAACGTGATTGACTGCGTTTTCGGCGTCGAGCAATCGCGTAAGCTTCACGCTCGAGGTACCTGATTGATGCAGGACACCGCCGCACCTGATCTCGTCAAGCCCGTGGTGCAATCGCCACCGTCGCTCGCGTTCGCGGATGCGGATGGCGCCAAGCGCTGGGCGAAGTCGTTGATGGTCACCGGCGTCAATCCGCTGTACGAAGCCATCCTTGGCCAGCTGAAGGCACTGTCCCGCGCCGATTTCACGCCGCGCGAACGCGCGACGATCGCGGAGGTGATGCGCGACCAGGTGGCGCATCTGCACACCGAACTGGCGCGGCGCTACGCCGGCAAGCCGCAGCCCGCCGCCGATCGCGAGCACGAAGCGGCGGAGCAGGCGCTGACTCTGTGGCAGGCGCTGTGGGAGCAATATTCGGCGTGTTTGAAGCCGCTCCTTGAAGGCGACGTCGAGCTGCAGGGCGTTAAAGCCAAGCTGCTGCAGCGTAGCCTGTACGTGGGCAAGCAGCTGCTCATCGTCTACGGACTGGCACGCCGCGTGCCGCCGCCGACGCTGTGGCAGGAACTGCATGCCTATTACCGCCTCGCGGAAATGCTCGACTGCGCGGTCACCGCGGTCTCCGACGAACTGCAACCGCACGCAATCGGCATCTCCTGTTACTCGACCTACTGCCATGCGTTGCTGTTGGGCCTTGCGGATCCGTGCGGGCTGACAGTGCGCCAGATCGAGTTGACGGACCGCTGGCTTGGCCAGTGGGCGCGCAAGGTGTTTCCCTATGCGCAACAGCGCGAAACCGAAGGTCCGGTCATGCTGATGGATCTCGATTCGTCGGTCGGCGCGTGCCTTGCCACGGCGGCGCCGGGCGATGCCTCGCCATCGATGCGCTACGGCTATCCGGGCAAGCTTGCCACCAGCGTGCGCGGCCGGCTGAAACGCCTTGCCGCCGGCGCCAGCCCTGCCGAGCTGCAGTTGGGACACGACACGTCCGCCGAGAGCTCGACGGCGCTGCTGGGCCGCCTCGACGCACGCTGGTACGTGCTGCCGCGGCACGAAGACGATATGGTGCAGGCGGAAATCGAGCTCACGGCCGGCGGGGTGCCCTCCGCTTATTTCCGCGTCGGCGGACGCACCTTCGATCGCCAGGATCCGCTGGGGCGCCTCACCTTCCAGGGCGCGCAGCACTTGCAGACGCTGGGTGCGCTCACCGACTACGATCGGTACAAGGACGAGGCCGAGCGCAATTGGCCGTGGGAGCGCTGGCGCGGCGAATCCGCGTGGCGCGAATCGTCGTTGCATCGCCGCGAGAGTTCGCGCTACCGGTGGTTCCTCGACCAGCTGGTGGTCGTTCGCGACGATGACCGCATGCGCATGGGGTATGTCACGCGGGTGGCGTACACACAGCCTGATCAACTCGCCATCTCGATCGCGTTGTGGCCGGGCGTCCCGCGCACCGTGGCCGCGCGGCCGATTTCGATTGCCTTTGCCGAAGAGCTGCCGCTGCCGGTGCTGATGCTGGGTGCCACGGAACAGGAGGCGGCCACCTTGATCGCGCCGCCGCGCACCTTCAATCCCGGGCGCCTGCTGCGCTCGATGGATACGGGTCCGGAACGCAAGTTCAGGCTGACCAAGCTGCTGCAACGCGGCGGCGATTTCGAACGCGTGGCGTTCGAGGAGTAGTTCCGGCAGATCCACTCGCGCGTT
>JBKJSU010000312.1:0-5579 GCA_046594415.1 Casimicrobiaceae bacterium
CCCGTGCGGACGCGGACCACCGCCCTGCCCATGCGGACGCTGGCCGCCCTGTCCCTGGGGTCGCGGACCGCCACCCTGGCCATGGCGCCGACCGCCGCCCTGACCTTCCGGACGTGGGCCGACTTGTCCCTCGCCACGCGCGCCGCCCTGACCTTCTGGACGTGGGTCGCCTTCTCCCTCGGCACGTGCGCCGCCCTGGCCCTCCGGACGCGGGCCTCCACCCTGCCCGTGCGGACGCTGCCCGCCGCCTGGCCCGTGTTGGCGCGGACCGCCCTTGGCATGATGCCGCCCGCCCTGCTTGCCGTGCGGACGCGGCGCGCCCTGACGCGCGCCTTCGCTGCTGCGGGCCGCTTCGCTTCCGTTCACGCCATCGATGGCCGAGGCGCCGCTCGCTGCGGGCATGCCTTCACCGGCAACGCCGGAGGCCGTGCCGTCGGGCGCCGGCGCTGCATCGCTGCCGCGCGCATCATCCGGCTGCCGCGGCGCGTGGCCACCGGGACCCCGGCGCCCGCGCTGATGCTGTCCTTGCTTGCCGCGCGGCTGCCCGCCTTGCGGCCGGGGAACGCGCGGCACGCCATCGGCGCCGACCACCACGCCCGCTGCCTGCACGACCACCGCGACGTCGGCGGCTTCGAGTTCGAGCAAGTCGCCGCGCTTCAGCAGCGACGGCATCGCCAGCGTGCCGTAGCGCGTGCGAATAAGCCGCGACACCGTCAATCCCATCGCCTCGAACAGGCGCCGCACTTCGCGGTTGCGCCCTTCCTTCAGCACGACGTGATACCAATGATTGGCCCCTTCTTCCTCGCCGCCGCCGTCCTCGACCTTCTCGCACTTGGCGGGACCGTCCTCGAGTTGCACGCCGGCCACGAGCATGTCCATCTGCTCCTGCGTCATCCGGCCCATGATGCGCACCGCGTATTCGCGCTCGACTTCATAGCGGGGATGCATCAGCCGGTTGGCGAGTTCGCCCGAATTGGTGAACAGCAGGAGGCCCTCGGTGTTGAAGTCGAGGCGGCCGACGTTGATCCACTTGCCATTGCCGATGTTGGGCAACCGCGTGAACACCGTGGGACGGCCTTCCGGATCGTCGCGCGAGACGATCTCGCCGGCGGGCTTGTGATACATCAGGATGCGCGGGCGCGGCTCGGTGAAGCGCACCTTCACCAGCTCGCCGTTGATGCGTACTTCATCGCCAGGACCCACTTTTTGCCCCACTTCCGCCGGCAGGCGGTTAACTGTGATGCGACCCGCGATGATCATGTCCTCCATCGCGCGGCGCGAGCCGAAGCCGCACGAGGCCAGGACCTTGTGCAGCCGCTGCGGTTCACTGAAGATTTCGTCAGTGGACCGTTTGTGTTTCGTCGGCGGGAGGCTCTCTTGAATCGCGTTCAGCGCCAGGCTCGGCTGCTGCATCGTCGATTCCGAGGAGTGGACTCGCGAGGGCGAGTGCCGTCTCGGCGGCCTTGGTGGGGGCATCAGGCATCTCCAGGAGGTGGGAGGAATCGAGCTCGGCGAGAGGAGGAAGTTCCGCCAGGGTGCGGAGGCCGAGGTCATCGAGAAAGGCCTTGGTCGTCGCATAGAGCGCCGGACGTCCCGGTGTCTCGCGATGGCCGACTGCTTCGATCCATTGCCGGTCCTCGAGCGCCTTCACGACGTTCGTGGAAACGGCAACGCCGCGGATGGCTTCGATGTCGCCGCGGGTAACCGGTTGCTGATAGGCGATGATCGCCAGAGTTTCCATCGCCGCGCGGGAGTAGCGCGGCGGCTTTTCCGGCGACAGCCGGTCAAGGTACGTTTGCACCGCCCGCACGCCCTGGAACCGCCAGCCGCTAGCCACCTGCACCAGCTCGACCTTGCGGTCCTTCCAGTCGTCCGCCAGCGCATGCAGCACGTTGCGGATGGTGTCGTCGGGCAGCGGCGGGTCGAACAGCCGCGCGAGCTGCGAGAGCGGCACCGGTTCGCCGGCCACCAGCAACGCCGCCTCGAGAATGCTCTTGATCTCGGTCAGGTCGCCGCCGGCGTCGGCAGCCTGCGCAATGGCTTCTTCGGAGGTGATGTCGTCGTTCATCGTGCGGTCTTCGGTAGGTAAGCGGGAAGCGAGCTCTTCATAGGTCGTCGGCGGCCAGCGTGAAAGGACGGATGCCGGTCAGCGTCACGTGAATGTGCGCATACGGCTGCGCCTGCGCCACATCAATCAACTGCTCGCGCGCCAGTTCGAGCATGGCGAGAAACGTGACGATCAGGTGCGCAATGTCGGCGTGGCCGGCGAAGAGCGCGGTGAATTCCATGAAGCGGCCGGGTTCGAGCATCTTCAGCACCCGGCTCATCTCGCTGCGCACCGACAGCTGCTCGCGCGTGACGAGGTGATGGCGATTGACGTGCGCGCGCTGGATCAGCACCGCCCACGCCGCTTTGAGGTCGTCCGGATGCACGGCCGGCAGCCGCGCCGCGGTCACGTGTTCGAACCAGACTCGCACCGTGGCGAAGTCACGCTCGGCCAGCGGATGGGCGTCGAGCGCGCGCGCCGCCTCCTTCATCCGTTCGTATTCCAACAGGCGGCGCACCAGTTCCGCGCGCGGGTCCAAGGCCTCGGCGCCCGGCTGCGCCGGCGGCTTCGGCAACAGCAGCCGTGACTTGATCTCGATCAGCACCGCCGCCATCAGCAGATACTCGGCCGCGAGTTCGAGGTTCGAGCGGCGCATCATTTCCACGTAGCCGAGATACTGCTTCGTGAGATCGGCCATCGGGATGTCGAGCACGTTGATGTTCTGCCGCCGGATGAGGTACAGCAGCAGGTCGAGCGGCCCCTCGAACGACTCGAGAAAGACCTCGAGCGCCTCCGGCGGAATGTAGAGGTCGCGCGGCATCTCGTTGAAGTCCTCGCCGTAGACGCGCGCGAGCGGCTTCGGGTCCGGCGACGGATGCGCGAGGTCGAGCTCGGCGTCAATCATAGGAAACGCCCATCGCGCTGCGCACGTCGCGCATCGTTTCCTGCGCGAGCTTGCGCGCGCGCTCGCAGCCGTCGGCCACGATGTTGCGCACCAGCGTCGGATCGTCGATGTACTTCTGCGCGCGCTCGTGCAGCGGCACCTGCTCGCGGATGATCGCGTCGATCACCGGTTGCTTGCATTCGAGGCAGCCGATGCCGGCGGTGGTGCAACCCTTGATCACCCACTCCTGCGTGGCGGCGTTCGAATAGATACGATGCAGCGGCCAGACGGGACATTTTTCCGGATTGCCGGGGTCGGTGCGGCGCACGCGCGCCGGGTCGGTCTGCATCGTGCGGATCTTCGTCGTGACCTCGGCGGGATCGTCGCGCATCAGGATGGCATTGCCGTAGGACTTCGACATCTTGCGGCCGTCCAACCCCGGCACCTTCGGATTCTCGGTGAGCAGCGCATCGGGCTCGGGCAGGATCACGCGGCGCGAGCCTTCGAGATAGCCGAACAGGCGTTCGCGATCGCCCAACGCCAGGTTCTGCGTTTCATTCAGCAGCTCCTTGGCCGCCTCGAGCGCCGCGGCATCACCCTTTTCCTGGAACGCGGTGCGCAGCTCGCCGTAGCGGCGCGCCTTCTTGCTGCCCAGTTTCTTGATCGCGGCGCGCGCCTTGTCCTCGAAGCCCGACTCGCGCCCATAGATGTGGTTGAACCGCCGCGCCACTTCGCGCACCAGTTCCACGTGCGAGACCTGGTCTTCGCCGACGGGCACCATGTTGGCCCGGTAAATCAGGATGTCTGCCGCCTGCATCAGCGGATAGCCGAGGAAGCCGTAGGTGGACAGGTCGCGGTCGGACAACTCCTGCTGCTGGTCCTTGAACGTCGGCACGCGTTCGAGCCAGCCGATCGGCGTCATCATGCCCAGCAACAGCGTCAACTCGGCGTGCTCCATCACCTGCGACTGGATGAAAAGCGTGGCGCGCGACGGGTCGAGTCCGGCCGACAGCCAGTCGATCATCATCTCCCACACCGATCCAGAAATGTCCTCGGGCGTTTCATAGTGCGTGGTCAGCGCGTGCCAGTCGGCGGCAAAGAAGAGGCACTCGTACTCTTCCTGCAGGCGCACCCAGTTCTTGAGGGCGCCGTGGTAATGGCCGATGTGCATGCGGCCCGTGGGGCGCATGCCGGATAGGACGCGATCAGAATACATGGGTCGAGACGATTCGCTTATGAAAATTGTGCCGCCGCTTACCGTGGCGGGGTCACGCGCCGGTCAGCACATTCAGGACGAAGTTCGCGGCCCGCACCAGCGGGCTCAACAGACGGTCAAGCCAGCCCACGAACAACAACAGCAAGATCACGGCAAAGCCATACGGTTCGATGCGCGCATAGACCATCGCGGCGCGCATTGGCAGCAATCCGGTCACGATGCGCCCGCCGTCGAGCGGCGGGATCGGCAGCAGGTTCAGCACCATCAGCACCAGGTTCACGCCAATGCCGATCTGCGTCATCTGGTACATGCCGTCGCTGGCCCAGAGGCCCGACGGCGCCACCAGCCGGCTCAACAGCGCCCACACGATGGCCATCGCGAAATTGACGGCGGGTCCCGCGGCTGCGACCCAGATCATGTCGCGCTTCGGGTGCCTGAGGTTGCCGAAATTGACCGGCACCGGCTTCGCCCAACCGAACACAAATGGAACGCCGACCAGCAGCTTGGACGTCAACAGCATCAGGCCCGGGACCAGGATCGTGCCGATCAGGTCGATATGCTTGATCGGATTGAGCGTGACCCGGCCCAGCACGTACGCGGTGTCGTCGCCGAACATCTTGGCGACATAGCCGTGGGCAGCCTCGTGCAACGTGATCGCAAAGACCACCGGCACCGCCCAGAGCACGATGGTCGTAACGGAAAAATCCATTCAGCGCGTCATTCTACCTGAACCTGCCCCGCCGCCGCGCTTCGGCCGTCACGCCAGGCCGAGCCGCGCCGGATCGCCGCTGCCGCGACGCACGATCACGGCAGGCTCCGTGGCAAGGTCGATCACCGTGGTGGGCACCGCCGAGCAGGGTCCGGCGTCGATCACGAGGTCGACCTGGGTCTCCAGCCGATTGCGGATCTCGTCGGGGGCGTTGAGCGGCGCCGTTTCGCCCGGCAGGATCAGCGTGGTCGACAGGATGGGTTCATGGAGTTCGGCCAGCAGCGCCCGGACCACCGGGTGATCGGGTACGCGAATGCCGATCGTGCTGCGCTTGGGATGCTGCAGCCGGCGCGGCACTTCGCGCGTAGCCGGCAGCAGGAAGGTGAACGCGCCCGGCACGCCCTGCCGCACGATGCGAAACTGCCAATTGTCGAGACGCGCAAAGTGGCCGGCATCCGCCAGGTCGCGACAAACGAGCGTCAGGTGATGCTGGTCGTCCACGCCGCGCACCGCACGCACGCGGGCCACCGCCGAGCCATCGCCGGGCAGGCAACCCAGCGCGTAGCTCGAGTCCGTGGGATAGGCGATCACCCCGCCCTTGCGCAGGATGGCGGCGGCCTGCTTGATGAGCCGGGGCTGGGGATGGGTCGGGTGAACCGAGAAGTATTGGGCCATCGTGGGCTAAGTATGCTTTTCCGGCTATATAATACAGCTTCCACTACCC
>JBKJSU010000366.1:0-4759 GCA_046594415.1 Casimicrobiaceae bacterium
GTAGACGACCAAACAACAAGGCCAGGACCGAATGCATCGCCCCATCTAGGCAATCCATTCGCTCCTGGCCCCGTGCCGCAGCGCAGACGGGTGGAATGAACCCGGTCAGTCGCCAAACTCCTCGACAATGGCGGCGATCTTGGTCTTATCCGCCAGGAAGGCATCCACGCAGGTGGGGTCGAAATGCTTGCCGCGCTGCGCCTTGACGAAGTCGATGGACTCTTCCATTTCCCACGCGTGCTTGTAGGGCCGTTCGCTGACCAGCGCGTCGAACACGTCGGCCACGGCCACCACGCGCGCGACCAGCGGAATGTCCTCGCCATGCAGCCCGTTGGGATAACCGGAGCCATCGAACTTCTCATGATGGCCCAGCGCGATGATGGCGCCCATCGACAGGTATTTGGACGGGCTGCCCTTCAGAATGTCGTAGCCGATGCGCGGGTGGTTCTTCATGATGTCGATTTCGCCGCGCGTCAACGGGCCTTCCTTCAGCAGCACCGAATCGGGTATGCCGATCTTGCCGATGTCGTGCATCGGTGCCGCCACTTCCAGCACGTGCACGGTCTCCGCGCCCAGACCGAGATGCGCGCCGATCAGGGCCGAATACTTGGCCATCCGCATCAGGTGATTGCCGGTGGTCTGGTCACGGAATTCGCCGGCCTTGGCCAGCTTGGACAGCGTTTCGAGTTCGCGTTCGTGGATCTCGGCCACGGACTTGTCCACCTGGTACTGCAGCACGCGCGCCTGATCCGACAGCACGATCTTGTGGCGGCGCAATTCCAGCAGGTTGGCGCAGCGGGCGCGGGTCTCGTGTTCGTCCAGCGGCTTGATCAGGAAATCGGTGGCGCCGGCCTCGAGCGCGTCGTAGCGGATCTTGCGGTCGTCGACCACGGTGATCACGACAATGGGCACATCCACGCAATGCGGCAGCGCGCGGATCTGCTTGACCAGTTCGATGCCGTCGAATTCGGGCAGTTTGTAGTCCGTGAGGACGATGTCGACGCGATTGTTGCGGGCAAATTCCAGCGCGCGCGAAGGCGTGTCGAAGAGTTCGAGGTTCAACTTGCCGTCGATCTGGCGGACGATTTCGGCCAGCAACAGGCGGCTGGAGAAGAGGTCGTCGACGATCAGGACGGTGTTGCGCTGCG
Source organism: Casimicrobiaceae bacterium (assembly GCA_046594415.1). Taxonomy (GTDB): domain Bacteria; phylum Pseudomonadota; class Gammaproteobacteria; order Burkholderiales; family Casimicrobiaceae; genus VBCG01. The sequence continues at coordinate 1,149 of JBKJSU010000366.1, forward strand.
CACGGGCAAACGCCAACTCCGATACGACGCCGGAGGGGCCTGCGCTGCTACGGGCTGGGGCGATCATGGGTTTCCCCCTTGGGAAGTCAAATTGCATGGCTTGCAGGCCTAAGCAATAACAATGCCATTGGCATGTTCTGGCGGGCGATGGTGGCCAAAGGCGGCCGAGTACCCGCAAAAAAGGCCGGGTCCCGCTGTTGGAGAAACCGGCCCACAACAATCAAGTGGTCGGGGCGAGAAGATTCGAACTTCCGACCCCCTGCACCCCATGCAGGTGCGCTACCAGGCTGCGCTACGCCCCGACCGAACTTCGAATTATACCTTCGCCGGGGGTTCAGGAGGAGCCCAACAGTTGCCGGATTTCTTCGAGTTCCTGCCTAATTTCGGCAGGTTCTAGCGTATTTTCAGGCGCGACGTTGATCGTCGTGGCGCTGCTGGTGGCCGCACGGGCGGCGGCACGCGGCTCCGCTACTTCGGATTCGAGGCGATGCCGGGCGCCGTTGATCGTGAAGCCTTGCTCGTAGAGCAGGTCGCGGATGCGACGGATCAGCAGGACTTCGTGGTGCTGGTAGTAACGGCGATTGCCGCGCCGCTTCACCGGCTTCAGCTGTGCGAATTCCTGCTCCCAATACCGCAGCACGTGCGGTTTGACCGCACACAGGTCGCTGACCTCGCCAATCGTGAAATAACGTTTGGCGGGAATCGGCGGAAGATCGGAGTTAATTCGGCTGGGATCCGGCATGGTTCGCGGCTTCGACCATGACCTTCAATTTCTGGCTGGCGTGAAACGTCACGACACGGCGGGCCGTGATCGGAATCTCTTCGCCGGTTTTGGGATTGCGGCCAGGGCGCTGCGGCTTTTCGCGCAACTGGAAATTGCCGAAACCCGAAAGCTTCACGGCTTCACCGGCTTCGAGCGCAATGCGCACTTCCTCGAAGAAGCGCTCGACCATATCCTTGGCCTCGCGCTTGTTGAGTCCTAGCTGCTCAAAGAGCAGGTCGGCGAGTTCTGCTTTGGTGAGGGTCATCACTGGCTCTACTGGCGTCGCGTGGCGCCGAATTGTTGATGGGCCACGGCCAGCAACTGGCTCTCCGTGGCATCGATGTCGGCGTCGGTCAAAGTGCGGGAAGTATCCTGCATAAGCACTAGAATCGCAAGGCTTTTTCTGCCTTCCGTCAGCCCGCGCCCGCGGTAGACGTCGAAGAGTTCCACCGCGATGACGTGCGCCGGGCTGGCCGCGCGCAGGGCGTCCAGCAGCGCTTGAACGGGCAGTGCCTCGTCCACCACCAGCGCCACGTCGCGGCGGACCAGCGGCTGGCGGGATACGGCCTGGCCCACGGGCATGCCGCGCGCCAGCAGCGGAGCCATATCCAGTTCGAAGACCACAGGCGGCTTGGCCAGGTCGAAATGCGCGACCAGCTTGGGGTGCAATTCGCCCATCCAGCCGGCGTCCACGCCGTCGAGCATGATGCGCGCAGAGCGGCCGGGGTGAAGCGCAGGATGGGGCGCCGCGCGGGTGGTCAGGGCTGCGGGTGTCGCCAGCGCCTCGAGGTTGCCCTTGACGTCGTAGACGTCGACATCGCGGGTGGGCAGACCCCATTGCTCGGGCAGTGCCGGGCCGTAGGCCAGGCCACCGAGCCGCATGGGCTGCGCAAACCCGGCGCCCTCGCGCTGGAACGTGCGGCCAAGTTCGAAGAGGCGCGCGCGCGACGTCTTGCGATTGACGTTGGTGCGCAAGGTTTCGATCAGGCCGGGCAGCAGCGTAGTGCGCATCACGTCGAGATGCGCGGCAATCGGGTTCTGCACGCGCACGGGTTGCATGGACGGATCCAGCACCGCCTCGGTCAATGACGACACGAAGCCGAACGTGACGATCTCCTGCCAGCCGAGGTTGGCCAGCCCGCGCTTCACCTGATGCCCTGAACGCTCGCGTTCCGGATCGGGCAGCATGTGCTGGACGTGCGCCGACGGCGCCGCGGGAATGTTGTCGTAGCCGAAAATGCGCGCCGTTTCCTCGATGAAGTCTTCCTCGATCGCGAGATCGAAGCGGCGCGACGGCGGCGTGACCAGGAAGTCGTCGCCGCTGCGCAGGTGCGGCAGACCCAGCAGCGTGAACGCATGCGCGGTGTCGGCGGCCGGAATGGTCACGCCGAGGATGCGCGCAATGCGCGCGCCGCGCACCCGCACCGCGTGGCGCTCGGGCAGATTGTCGTGGCTGGTGACGTCGGACAGCGGGCCGGCGCGTCCGCCGCAGATCTCGAGGATCAGTTGCGTGGCGCGTTCCACTGCCGCCGTGCAGCCGTTGAAGTCGACGCCACGCTCGAAGCGATACCCGGCGTCGCTGTTGAAGCCCAGGCGGCGCATCTTGCCCTGGATGACGGCGGGATTCCAGAACGCGCCTTCGAGATAAACGCGCGTGGTGTCGTCGGCGATGCCGGAGTGTTCGCCGCCCATGATGCCGGCGAGACCCAGCGGCTTCTTCTCGTCCGCCACCAGCAGCAGGTCGGCCTCGAGCTGCAACACCTGCCCGTTGAGCAGCGTGAGTGTTTCACCCTCGCGCGCGAAGCGCACCACCACCGCGCCGTCGAGCAGGCGGTCGTCGTAGGCATGCAGCGGCTGGCCCATTTCCAGCATCACGTAGTTGGTGACGTCCACCACGGCGGAGATGGCGCGCAGGCCCGAGCGCTCCAGGCGCTGCTTCATCCACGCGGGTGTGGCCGCCCTGGCATCGATGCCGTCGATCAGGCGCGCGACGAAGCGGGGACATCCGGTGGGTGCGTCGACGCGCACCGCACGCACGCCGTCGAAGGTGACCGGGGTTGCTGCCGCATTGGGTAACGACATCGGCGTGCCCGTAAGCGCGCTGACGTCGCGCGCGACGCCGGCCACGCAGAGGCAATCGGCGCGGTTGGGCGTGATCTTCAGCGTGATCAGCGTGTCGTCCAGCGCCAGCGCTTCACGCAGCGGCGTGCCGGGCTGCAGGCTCGGGTCCAGCGCCAGCAGGCCGCTGGCGTCGTCGTCGATGCCCAGCTCCTTGGCGGAGCACAGCATTCCGTGCGACTCGACGCCGCGCATCTTGGCGCGCTTGATCGTGAAGTTGCCGGGCAGCACGGCGCCTTCCACCGCGCACGGCGCCAGCATGCCCGCCGCCGCATTGGGCGCGCCGCACACGATCTGCAGCGGCGTCGCGGCGCCGACATCCACGCTGCACACGCGCAGGCGCTCGGCATCAGGATGGGGCGCAATCGACGCAATGCGTCCCACCACCACGCCGGAGAACGGCGGCGCGGCCAGGCGCGCCTCTTCCACTTCGAGGCCGCCCATCGTGAGCTTGTCGCACAGCGCATTGCTGTCGATGGATGGATTGCACAGCGTGCGCAACCAATGTTCGGAAAATTTCATGCTCGCGAAACCCTCAGGCGAACTGGCGCAGGAAGCGCAGGTCGTTTTCGTAGAACAGGCGCAGGTCGTTCACGCCATAGCGCAGCATCGCCAGCCGGTCGGGGCCCATGCCGAAGGCAAAGCCCTGATATTCCGCGGGATCGATGTTGACGGCGCGCAGCACGTTGGGATGCACCTGGCCCGAGCCGCCGAGCTCCAGCCAGCCGCC
>JBKJSU010000465.1:0-2723 GCA_046594415.1 Casimicrobiaceae bacterium
CCCCCACGGTGAGCCACATCTCACCTTGCACGACGAGCGCGCGCACTCCAAACGGGTGCGTATGCGTCTCAAGCACCGTGGCAGGGGCCCACTTTCGCTCCAACACCTCGTCGAAGCCCTGCGCTCGCGCCTCGGCTTCGAACGACTGAAAATCAGGTTGATTCACGACCCACCTCCTCGCTAGCGCGTCCGTCCACCACCGACAAAATCGATCGCCGCCTGGAACAGCGGCAGGTCCTTTGCATAATCGGCCGCATCGGCGCGGTCGATCTGGATCCACTCGCGCGTGCTCGCCATGCCCCCGGGCGCAAACGCAACGACGTTGTCCCGCGAGAACTTGAGCTCTGTCGTCACGGCGACGGGCAGCCGCAGCCCGACCCCTTTGCCGCTGATGCACGCGAACATCTTGTCGGCGGTGAAGTACGCGTCAAGGCCATTGATCGTTCGCGCACTGACGCCGGGCAAAGGCAGCAGCAACGCGTCAAGCTGGGTCTTGCAGCGGGTTTGGGGCGTGTCGATGGTCATGGGTAATCGTTCATGACGCGTCGACCGCAACCGTCCCGCCCGTTCGCGCGGACGCGTAGAGTGCTGCGGCAAGCGCGATGCTGCGGCGGCCCTCGCGCCCGTCGCAGGCCGGACGTCGCCGTTCCGCGAGCGCCGCGACGAAATCCTCCACCACGCGGCGATGCGGCGTGGCGTCGGCCACCACGGCGGTGGACGCGCTCTTCGATGCGCTCGTCAACGTGGCGCCGGCCTCGTGCCCGCTCTTCAGGTCCCAGCCGGCGATGCGGTCGTGCTCGAGCAGCAGCGTGCCTTCGGTGCCGCTGATCTCGATGCGGCGCGGATAGCCCGGCCACGCGGCCGTCGTCGCCTGGAAGGTGCCCAGCGCGCCCGCTGCGAACACTATCGATGCGACCAGCGTGTCTTCGACGTCAATCGCGTGCAGTTCGGTGGCGGCGCGCGCCTGCACCTCCTTCACGTCGCCGAGCAGGTACAGCAGGAGGTCGACGGTATGAATGCCCTGGTTCATCAGCGCGCCGCCGCCGTCGAGCGACGGCGTGCCGCGCCACGCGGCGCTGCGGTAGTACTCGGGCGGGCGGTACCACTTCACTCGCGCATCCACCAGCAGCACGCGGCCGAGCCGGCCGGCCACGATACCCTCGCGCGCTTCGCGAAACGCGGGTGTGCAGCGATCCTGGAAGAAGAGGCCAAGCGCGACACCGGCGCGCTCCACGGCCTCGATCGCGACATCCACGCGCTCGAGCGTCACGTCGAGCGGCTTCTCGCACAGGACATGGCAGCCACGGGAGGCCGCCAGCGCGATCTCGTCGGCGTGCACGCCGGAAGGCGAACCGATGCAGACGATGTCGAGCGGCGTCTGGTCGAGCAGCGCCGCGAGCGACGGCGCATGGATGAGCCCATCCCGCGCGGCAAGGGCGCCGACCTTGGCGGCGTTGGGGCCGCACACGCCGACGGCCTGCAGGCCAGACACGCCCTGGACCGCCCGGATGTGCGTATCGGTAATGTTGCCGCCACCGGTGAAACCTACCCGCATCGTCATCGGTGGCCACTTTCGAATTGGTCGGGGTGACAGGATTTGAACCTGCGACATCCTGGTCCCAAACCAGGCGCGCTACCGAGCTGCGCTACACCCCGAAGCCCTCTATCTTACCCGTTGCCCGACAGCATTGCCAAAACAGCCTACTGCTCGATCTGCCTCACGGCGTTGCGCAGCGGCTGGTCCGACACCTGCATCAGGCCGTTGAAGGGTTCGTCCATTTCCAGGATCAGAAAGATTGCGGTGGACACCGACAACGCGCAGACCACGATCACGGCCAACGCGGTGCGGTTGCGTGGCGCGAAGAGGCCAAGACTGGTGAAGATCACCGCCAGCCAGAGCACCAGCACGACCAGAAACGGCCGCTGGATCGAGCTCTCGTTGCTTTCAAGCAGCAGCCACCGGGTCTGCTCGAGCTCCGCGGAAAGCGTGAGCGCCCGCGTCTGCAGCCAGCGCTGCGCATCGTCGGCGGGCTTCAAGTTGCGTATCACTGTCTGGAATTTCTCGATCCCGACGCCTTCGGCGTGCAGCCCTTCGCGCACGCTGGGCGACGCCGACTCGGCCCACGTCAGCAACAATCGGCGACGGGTCAGATCGTGCAGCAGGTCGCGCGCGGGCACCGCCTCGGGACCATATTGGCGCAGGCTGTGGTCGAGCATCACGATACGCGCCGCGCTCTGCTTGATCTCCTCGCCGCGGGTATCGAACGAGGACTTGGCGGAGGCCACCATCAGGCCCAGCACCAGCGCGGCGAGCGTCGCGATCAGTCCCACGGCGACATTAACCACCTGCCTCGTTTCGTCGCCCATGTGCTCCGGCGGCAGCACGCGATTGAGGAACATGCCGAAAATCGCGCCCGCGAACACGCACAGCGACACCAGCGCCGTGACGACCACCTCGCTCATGGCGCCGGGCCCCGGCGACCGTCCCGGGGACTAGGTCGCGACATCAAACCCGGCATCCTCGATCGCCACACGCAGCGCCGGCACGTTGGTGCGGGCCGCATCGAACGTGACGGTTGCGGAGCCCGGCTGCAACGTGACATCGGCCTCGGCCACGCCGGGAACCGCTTTCAGCACGCGCGTGACACTGGCGACGCATCCGCCGCAAGTCATCCCTTCGATACGCAAGGTGGTTGTTTCCATGATGCCTCCTTCAATGAACA
>JBKJSU010000507.1:0-2687 GCA_046594415.1 Casimicrobiaceae bacterium
CGCCCCGCGCCCCGCGCCCCGCGCCCCGCGCCCCGCGCCCCGCGCGGCCCGCCGCTCACCGCGGCCGTGGATCGGAATTTCGGGTGCCGATCAAGGCGATGCGCAGTACCTGTAGGCGAGGCTTCAGCCTCGCAAGCGCTGCGCGAGGCTGAAGCCTCGCCTACACGGCCAAGAAGCAGCGACACCCGTGGCGTTTTTCGCCCCGCACCGTGCCACCACGAACAGAACAAGCAACGCACCGTGCGACGACGAACCGAACAAGCAACGCCCCGCATCGCGTCACCAAGAAATCAGACGATTCCGCGCTCCCGCAATTGCGCAATGTGGGCGTTGTCGTAACCGAGATCACGCAACACGTCGTCGGTATGCTGGCCCAGTTCGGGCCCGCCGCCTTTGAAATCGCCGGGTGTCTCCGTCAATCGCGGCACGACGCCGGGAACCTTCAGCGTACCGCCATCGGCAAGCTTGATTTCGCGCAGCATGCCGCGCGCCTGATAGTGCGCGTCGGCGACGATGTCGCGGATGCTGTAGATCTTCGACGCCGGGACTTCCGCGGCGGCCATCGCCGCCAGCACGGCATCCGGTGAATGTGCACTCGTCCACGCTTCGATCTCGCCATCGAGCCACGCCTGCCGCGCCGCACGGCCGTCGTTGTGCGCGAGCGACGCGTCAGCCGCGAGATCGTCGCGGTCCATCGCGCGACACAGCCGCTTGAAGATCGAATCGCCATTGCCGGCGATCAGCACGAAGCTGTCGTCGTTGCAGCGGTACGCCGACGTCGGCGCAATGCCGGGCAGGAACGAGCCGGTGCGCTCGCGCACCGCGCCGAACGCATCGAACTCGGGCAGGAGCGACTCCATCACCGAGAACACCGACTCGTACAGCGCGACGTCGACGACCTGGCCCACGCCGGTCTTGCGGCGATGTTCCAGCGCGAACATCGCGCCAATGACGCCATACAGCGCCGAGAGCGTGTCACCGATGGAAATGCCGGTGCGCGAAGGCGGCCGGTCGGGCGTGCCCGTGACATGGCGAAGGCCGCCCATCGCCTCGCCGATCACGCCGAAGCCCGGTCGCTCGTGATAGGGGCCGGTTTGGCCATAGCCCGAGATGCGCACCATGATGAGCCCCGGGTTGACGGCGGCCAGCGCCTCGAAGCCAAGCCCCCAGCCTTCCAGCGTACCGGGGCGAAAATTCTCGATGACGATGTCGGCGCGTTCCGCCAGCGCGCGCGCGATGGCCTGGCCTGCGGGTTGCCGCAGGTCGACGGTGACGGAGCGCTTCTCACGCGACTGCACGTGCCACCACACCGACGTGCCGTCCCTGACGTGGCGCCATTTGCGCAGCGGATCGCCGTGCCCGGGCGGCTCGAGCTTGATCACCTCGGCGCCGAACTCGGCCAGTACCTTGGCGCAGAAGGGGCCTGCGATCAGCGCCCCCATTTCCAGCACCTTCAGTCCGGCGAGCGGGCGGGGCTTGTTCATCGCGGACGCTGCACCCCGTTGCCGCAACTACTTGGCATAGACGAGATCGCGCAGCCCGATCGAGATCACCGGGAAGTAGGTGATCAGCATCAGGCAGCCGAACACCACCAGCACGAAGGGAATGAGCCGCGTGACGATCTGGTCGAGCGATATGCGCGCCACCGTGCAGGCCGCGAACAGGTTCACGCCGAACGGCGGCGTGATCATGCCCAGAGCCAGATTGACGACCATGATGATGCCGAAGTGCACCGGATCGATCCCGAAGTGTTGCGCCACCGGCGCCAGGATCGGCGCCAGCACGATTATCGATGCTGACGTCTCGATGAACATGCCGATGATGAACAGCGCGATGTTGACGCCCAGCAGGAACAGCGCCGGCGACTTGAGCCATTCGACCAGCAGCGCGCCGATCATCTCCGGCACGCCGGCGCGTGTGATCAGGTAGCTGAAGAGTCCCGCGTTGGCGATGATGAACATGATCACCGCCGACGATACGACGCTCTTCTTCAGCACGTTCGGGAGATCGGCGAGCTTCGTTTCGCGATAGATACCCACGCCCACGATCAGCGCATAGAACACGGCCACCACCGACGCTTCGGTGGGCGTGAACACGCCGCCGTAGATGCCGCCCAGGATGATCACCGGCATCAGCAGCGCCAGCGCCGCCTTGCGCGTGGCGACGAGGAACGGCAGCCGGCCCTCGTGGTCGCCCTTGCCATAGCCCTTGATACGCGCATAGATCACGACGAACACCATCAGCGCGACGCCGATCAGCAGGCCGGGTCCGAAGCCCGCGATGAAGAGCTCGCCGATCGACACCTCCGCCGACACGCCGTACAGGATCATCGGGATCGACGGCGGGATGATGACGCCCAGTTCCGCCGAGGTGGCCTGTAGTGCGGCTGCGTAGTTGGTGGGATAGCCGTGCTTGATCAACGCCGGGATCAGGATGGCGCCGATCGCGAACGTCGTCGCAACGCTTGAGCCCGACACCGCCGCAAAGATCATGCAGGTGAGCACGCAGGTGGCGCCAAGGCCGCCCTGGATGCCGCCAACCACTGATTTGGCAAACTCCACAAGTCGCTTCGAGATGCCGCCCGACTCCATCAGGTTGCCGGCGAGGATGAAGAACGGGATGGCCGCCAGCGGAAACTTGTTGATCGCGGAGAACATCTCCTTGACCACGGCCAGGAAATTGAGATT
>JBKJSU010000521.1:0-2503 GCA_046594415.1 Casimicrobiaceae bacterium
GCGCAATCCGCCAAGGGCGAGACCATCGCCACGCGCAAGGCGTCGCAGCAGGCCATCGAAGGCTTTGCCAAGCTGCTGCCCGAAATGATCGGCGGCTCGGCCGACCTGACCGGATCGGTGTTCACCAACTGGTCGGGCAGCACGGTCGTCGCGCGCGACCGTCCGGGCAACTACGTGAATTTCGGCGTGCGCGAATTTGCAATGAGCGCCATCGCCAACGGGCTGGCGCTGCATGGCGGCTTCATTCCGTACGTCGGCACGTTCCTCACCTTTTCCGACTACGCGCGCAATGCGCTGCGAATGGCCGCACTGATGAAGCTGCGCTCCATCTTCGTCTACACGCACGATTCGATCGGTCTCGGCGAAGACGGTCCCACGCATCAATCGGTTGAGCATGCCGCCAGCCTGCGCCTCATCCCCGGCCTCGACCTGTGGCGCCCCTGCGACACGGTGGAGTCCGCCGCCGCGTGGGCCGCGGCCATCGAGCGGCGCGACGGCCCGGCGTGCCTCCTGTTCACCCGCCAGAACGTGCCCTTCGTGCCGCGCAGCGACGCGCAGATTGCCGCGATCAATCGTGGTGGATATGTCATCGCCGATTTCGATACTGCAGTCGCGGGACCGCGTGCCGTCATCATCGCCACCGGCTCGGAAGTTGCGCTTGCATTGGGCGCGCGCACCCAGCTCGCCGGCGCCGGCACCAACGTGCGCGTGGTATCGATGCCCTGCACCAGCGTGTTCGACCGGCAGGACGCCGCGTGGCGCGCGTCGGTGCTGCCGCACGGCGTGCCGCGCGTCGCCGTCGAAGCCGGCGTCACCGCGGGCTGGCGGCGCTACGTCGGCGCCGTCGACGATCCGCATGCTGCGGTGATCGGCATCGATACCTTTGGCGAGTCGGCGCCGGGACCGGTGCTGTTCAAGTATTTCGGCCTTACCGTGGAACATGTTGCCACCGCCGCGCGCGGCGTGGTCTGACGCGAAAACGGCAACCGCCCCGCATGAACAACGTCACCATCCGCCCCGCCCAGCCCGTCGATGCCTCCGGCGTCGCACAGGTGCGCGTGGATGCGTGGCGCACCACGTATCGCGGCATGATTCCCGACGCCTACCTCGCGGCCATGCGCGTGGAGGAAAGCACGACGCTGTGGGAGAAAGTGCTCACGGCCGCGCCCAACACCACCAATACGTTCGTCGCGGAGATCGATGGCCGCGTCGTTGGCTTTGCGTCCGGCAGCATGCTGGCCGAGCCGAAGCTCGGCTTCAACGCCGAACTCGCCGCCGTCTACATCGAACGCGACCTGCAGCGCGCCGGCGTTGGCCGGCGGCTGGTCGCTGCCGTTGCCTCGGCGCAGCGCTCGCATGGCGCGACAGGCCTCATCGTTTGGGTGATCGCCGCCAATAAACAGGCACGCGCGTTCTACGAGGCGCTGGGCGCGCAACTGGAAATCGAACAACCGTTCAACTGGGACGGCATGGACCTGGTCGAGGCGGGCTACGGCTGGCGCGACCTCGATGCGCTGATTGCGGCGGGTGGCGCACGCGCCCTGCTGCACTGACATTTCAACGGCAACCCGTGGAGAAACTGCAATGACCATCAAAGTCGCGATCAACGGCTATGGCCGCATCGGACGCAACATCCTGCGCGCGCACTACGAGGACGGCAAGAGGCACGACATCGCCATCGTGGCGATCAACGATCTCGGCAGCCCCGAAACCAACGCGCATCTCACGCGCTACGACACCGCGCACGGCAAGTTTCCGGGCAAGATCGAAGTCGACGGCGACGCGATGGTGGTCAACGGCGACCGCATCAAGGTGTTTGCCAATCGCGATCCCGCCAAGCTGCCGTGGGGCGCGCTGGGTGTCGACGTGGTGCTCGAGTGCACGGGCTTCTTTGCCAGCAAGGAAAAGGCCGGCGCACACATTGCCGGCGGCGCCAAGAAGGTGATCATTTCCGCGCCCGGCGGCAAGGATGTCGACGCCACGATCGTCTTCGGCGTCAACCAGGGCGTGCTCAAGGCCACCGACACGGTGATCTCCAATGCATCCTGCACCACCAACTGCCTGGCACCGATGGTCAAGCCGTTGAACGACAAGATCGGCGTCGTCAACGGCCTGATGACCACCATTCACGCGTACACCAACGACCAGGTGCTGACCGACGTGTATCACGAGGATCTGCGCCGCGCGCGTTCCGCCACGATGAGCATGATCCCCACCAAGACCGGCGCCGCCGCAGCGGTCGGCCTGGTGCTGCCGGAATTGAACGGCAAGCTCGACGGCTTCGCGATCCGCGTGCCCACGATCAACGTGTCGCTGGTCGACCTGTCGTTCATCGCCGCGCGTGACACGTCGGTGGAGGAAGTCAACGCGATCATGAAGGCCGCGTCCGAATCCGCCGCGCTGAAGGGCATCCTCAACTACAACACGGGGCCGCTCGTGTCGGTGGACTTCAACCACGCCCCGGCGTCGTCCACGTTTGACGCCACGCTCACCAAGGTATCGG
>JBKJSU010000542.1:0-4339 GCA_046594415.1 Casimicrobiaceae bacterium
CGGAATGATCAGCAGCGTTTCGGGCAGCATCTTCGTGAACAGCAGAAAGACGATGAACGGCGTGGCGCCACGTGGAAAGAACCGCGTGAAACCATAGGCGGCGAACGCGGCCAGGACGACGGAAAAAAGTGTGGTGCCCAGGGCCACCACGAGACTGTTGAGGAAATAGCGCGCGACCGGGCGCTGTGTGAGCACCGTCACGTACGCATCGAGCGACCATTGCGACGAAAAAAACGTCGGCGGCGAAAGGAAGATCTCGGTGGCCGGCTTCAACGACGTATTGACCATCCAATAGAACGGAAATACTACAATGGCGAGCGCCGCCATTGCCACGCCCCAGCGCAACACGTCGGCGCGTATGATCCGGGCGTTCATTGCGAACTCCCCTGCTCCGGCCGCGTGAAGCGGATGTGAAAGATCGAGAAGGCAAGCACGATCAACAGCAACAACACGCCGATCGCCGCCGCCTCGCCGAATCGATTGCCGCGGAAGGCCGTGTTGTACAGCAACACCGGCAGTACCTCGGTGGCGCCGGCGGGACCGCCCGCCGTCATCACGCCGATGATGTCGTAATGTCGGACCGTGTTGATGATGTCCAGCGTCGACGTCACTACCAGCAGATACCGCAGGTTGGGCAGCGTCACGAAGCGGAAGCGCTGCCAGGCGTTGGCGCCATCGAGCGCGGCGGCCTCGTATTGCTCTTGCGGAATCGTTTGCAGGCCTGCCAGCATCAGCAGCAGCACGAACGGCACGCCGCGCCAGACGTCGACCGCCACCACGGAAGCAAAGGCCGGCCCTGGGTGCCCCAGCCACGCCACCGCCCCGCTAACGAGTCCGGAGGCTTGCAGCAGATAGTTGACGACGCCGAACTGCGGCTCGAGCAGCCACAGCCAGATCGTCGCGCCAACGGCGGGTGCGACCATCCACGGTAACAGAAATGCGATGCGCAGTGCAGTGCGTGCGAAGCGCAGTTCGTTGAGCAGCAGCGCCAACGCCAGTCCCAACACCATATGCAGCGTCACGCATGCAACGGTGAATTGCGCGGACATCGACAGCGAGTGCCAGAACGCGTCGTCCGCCAGAACCTTGTGGTAGTTCTGCAGGCCGACAAATGTCGAGTTAAGACCGCGAGTGCGCTGCAGGCTGGTCCAGAACGCGTGCGTCAGTGGAAACACCACGACCACACACAGGAACAGAAACACCGGCGCAATGAAGGCGTAGCCGACGCGCCGCCGCAGCCGCCATGGCGATGTCTTGCGTGATGCGTGAGGCACGACCCCGGACCCGTTGCGGTGTCAGACGTCTTTCAGTTTTTTGGTTAACCGTACGTCAAGGTCCTTGAAGATCTCGTCGGTCTTGTCGGGTTGCAGCAGCGCCTTTTGCACGGCATCGACGATGTCGTTAGCCGCAATTTCGGCCCAGATCGGACTGGGCAGCGGATAGTTGCGCGCGTTGGTCCCGATCTGCACGAATTGCGCGAGCAGCGGATCGGATTTGATCGCCGGATCGTCGCCCAGGTCGTTGCGCAACGGCATCCAGTTGGCCACCTTGGCACGCTCGACCGCCCACTTCTTGCCCGCGTCGAATTTGATGAACTTCCACGCGGCTTCGGGATGCGGACAGCTGGCGGCAATCGACGACGCCGCCACCGTCGCCAGCGTCGGTGCATTGGGAATGTTGGCAGGGCCGGGCGCCACGAAGACCTTGTCCTTCATCGCCGGGTTATCACCGATGACCTTGGGGATCGCCCAGTACGCATTGCGCATCGTGGCGATCTTGCCTTGCGCAAACAGGTTGGTCTGCTCGAGATAGTTGGTGGTGGTGGGCGACGGCGCGGCGACGCCCTGCTTGCCGGCCAGTGCCAAATAGAACTTGATCGCCTCGAGACTCTTCGGATTTTTGGCGAACGTGGCTTCCGTCATGTCTGCGTTGAACGCTTCGCCACCGTTGGACCAGATCCACATCAGCAGTACGCGCGTAGTCGTGTCGGTTTTGCCGCCCACCACGGCGGTGGCCCACGTGTCGTTGCCGGTGAGTTTTTTGGCCCAACCGAGATACTCGTCCCAGTTTCTGGGCGGTTTGTTGGGGTCGAGACCGGCCTTGACGACGAGATCGCGGTTGTAGATTTCGGCATAGGTGCCGCCCCAGATCGGCAGGCCGAAGAGCTGCCCTTTCCATTTCGCGGCGCTCAACATGTCCGCGCTCCAGGCGCGGCGAAAATCGGCGGGCTCGGCCTGAAAGTATTTATCGAGCGGCAGCAGATAGCCGTTGTACGCGGCGGTGGTCAGATCCACCGTCACGATGCAGGGCGCCTTTTTGGCCTGTGCGGCGGCGACAAACTTGGTCCAGTGATCCTTGCGCGCGACCAGCACCGGGTCGATCTTGATCCCCGGATTGGCGGCCTCGAATTCCGCGATGGTCCGCTTCCATACCGGTTCGTATTGGCTTTCGGTGAGGTTGGCAGTTTGCCATTGCAACACGATCGGTTGCTGGGCCAGCGACGCGTTGGCAGCGAACGTGCCGGCAATCGCCGCGGCGAGAAGGGTTACGGAACGGGATAGCGCGCGCATGGTTGGCTCCTTCAGCGATAAAGCGAGCCCGCACGTTCGGTGCGTGGCTGCGATTGGAATGATAATTCCTGCAGGGCCTCGAGATTGGGCTCGACGCCCAGGCCGGGACCTTCCGGCAGCAGGAAGTGGCCGTCTTCAAAACGAATGGGCACGGTTGACATCCGGTCGCGTGTCGCGCGTTGCGGTTCCATCTGTTCAAGAATCAGAAAATTGGGGACCGCAGCGGCGAGATGCATGGCGGCGGCCGTGCAGATGGGGCCGCCGGGGTTGTGCGGCGCGACGGGAATGTAATACATGTCGGCCAGTGCCGCGATCTTGCGAATTTCGGTGAAGCCGCCAGCATGCATCAAATCGGGCTGGATGATCCGGCAACCACCCGACTCGAGAATCTCGCGATACTCGAAGCGCGACAACAGCCGTTCGCCGGTGGCAATCGGCGTGCGGATGTCGCGTTGCAGTTGCGCCATCACTTTCGAATTCTCGAAAGGGATCGGCTCTTCGAACCAGCCGGGACGAAACGGATGCAGCGCCTCGTCCATCAGCACCGCTGTGCGCGGCGACAGGAACTCGCTGCATTCGATGAAGATCTCGCCATCGGCGCCGATGCCGTCGCGCGCAGCCTCCATCAGCATTGCGGCCTTGCGGATTTCTGCTGCTTCGTTCTCCATCAGCCCCGCGTGCGAGAACGGCCGGCACTTGAAGGCCGAGAAACCACGCCGCCGCGCTTCGCGCGCACCGTTGAAGGCATCCTCGGCGGTGTTGGCGCCCTGCAGCCAGTGGCTGGCATAGCCGCGCAACGACGTGCGAAACGGGCCGCCCAGCAAGCGGTAGATCGGAACCCCAAGGCGCTTGCCTTCGAGGTCCCATAAGGCGATGTCGAGAGCGGACAGTGCGGTGGAGTACACGGCACCACCACGCCAGCGCCACGCGTTGTACAGCCGGTGCCAATGGCGCTCCGGACCGGACGGATCCTGGCCCACCAGATGCGGCGCGTATTCGCGGATGGCGGTTTCCACCGCCTCGATGCCGCCGTGCAGCGACGCCTCGCCCCAGCCCACCAGGCCTTCGTCGGTGGTGATGCGCACGAACAGCCAATTGCACCAGTCGACCCAGTATTTGAACGTGTCGATGCGGACGATTTTCATGGGGGTCGAGGGTCGGGGGCAATGCGGGGTGCCGGGCGGCGTCGAGCGTTCATGCGCTACTGCCGGTTCAGTCAATAAAGAAATTGAAACGTTTCAAAAATGCTACGATACGCCGCTTTGGCGCACACCGCAACCGGTTGTTGCGCGCAGTAGCGGCAGTGGCATCCACCATCGGTACTCGAACGAAGGGACTTGCAACGTGCGCAGGAAATCTACCATTCTCGACGTGGCAAAGCGGGCCGATGTGTCCATCGGCACTGTCTCCAACGTGCTCAACGGCCGCGGCAACGTCAGTGCGGCGCGCGCAGCCCAGGTGAACTCGGCAATCGCCGAGTTGGGTTACCTGCCCAATGGCGTTGCGCAAAGCCTGCGGCGCAGCGCATCGCGCGTGGTGGGTCTGTGCGTGCCGTCGCCGTCCAGCGCTTATTTTTGCGCGCTGCTCGATCGCTTCGAAGAGCTCGCGGCCGCGCAAGGCTATGAGTTGATGCAGGTGCTTAGTCATTCCGACCCCGCGCTCGAAATGCGGCGGGTGCGCGCACTGTTGAGCCGCAGTGTCGACGCCCTGATCCTCATTCCCACGCACGACTCGGCGGCAACGCTCGACCTCTTGGCCGAGCACGCGAT
>JBKJSU010000545.1:0-2888 GCA_046594415.1 Casimicrobiaceae bacterium
CGAATCCGCCAAGAAGGCCGCCGAAGCCACCAAGGCCGCCGCCGCCGACGCTGCCGCCAAGACCACGGAAGCCGTCAAGGACGCCGCCAACGCCACGACGAATGCCGCGACCAAGGCTGTCGACGCGACCAAGGATGCTGCCGCCAAGGCTGTCGACGCTGCCAAGGATGCTGCCAAGAAGTAAGCGTTCCACGCCCAGCACAAGGCCGGCACCCGCAGGGGTGGCCGGCCTTGTGTTTGGGTGGGGCGAATTCTGCAGGCGAGGCCTCAGCCCCGCGAGGCTGGGTGCGGCGAATTCTGTAGGCGAGGCTTCAGCCTCGCGGGGCGCTGCGCGAGGCTGAAGCCTCGCCTACGCGTATCCGGACGATAGCGCCCGCCTAAGCGTTGCGCACGGCCGCGTGCCGCGCGATCCATCGCGTCAACGGCCGCCACTGGTCCTGGTCCTGTTCGCCGCGGGAGCGCGGCAGGTCGAACACTGAAAGTCCGTCGCGCGCGCAATGCACATACACCTGCGTGGTGCGCAGATGCGCCACGACAGGCAGCGCCAGTGCCTTCAGAAAATCGTCGAGTTCCGCCGCCGAGTGGGTGCGCGTGTCGACGCGCATGGCCACCAGACCAATAGGCAGCACGCCCTCCCGCACGTTCTTGTAGTCGGCGATTCGCTCAAAGAAGCGCTGCGTGGCCGCCATGTCGAAGGCCGACGGCGACACCGGCACGATCATCGCATCGGCGCGGCGCAACGCGTCGCGCAGCGCCTCGCCGTGCAGCGCTGCGGGGCTGTCAACCACCAGCCACTCCGGCGCCACGCTCTTCAGCTCCTTCTTGCCGGTGTTGTCAGTGAAACCGGCGATCGGGGGGAACAGCGGCGGGCGCCGCTCCAGCCACTGCGATGACGACCGCTGCGGATCCTCGTCCAGCAACGCCACGCGCTGGCGCTTGCCGGCCAGCCAGCCGGCGATGTTGGTGGCGAGGGTGGTCTTGCCGCTGCCCCCCTTCGGATTGGCGATCAGGATCGTCTGCACCGGTCCTCCATGCGTGAGACTGCGTGCCGCGGCGCGCGGCGTTACGCCAAGTCTACTTGAGGCGGCGCCGCCCCGTCACAGCGACGGCAGCACCGCCCAGAGCGCCGTGAGCGCATCCCCCCCGAGCTGGCGCGAGCGCGCGCCGCTCCAGCCGCGGTGCGGATCCGGCAGGTTGGCGTTGTCCTTGAACGGCATCTCCAGCGTCAGTGCCAGGCCGCCGAACGTGTGGCCTACCCACTTCGACGCCAGGGTCATGTTGGTGTTGGTGTCCTTGTTGACCGGGTATCCGTGCACCATCTGGAAGTCCGGATTGGCGGCCATCAACGCGCTCTTGAAGCCCGCCTCCAGTCCCTGCATGCGCGCCGCGTAGTTGGCGAGACGCTCGTTGCCCGCGGTAAAGACGTAGGGCAGGCCCTCGTCGCCGTGCACATCGAGAAAGCCATCGACACCGCGCGCCTGCATCGCGGCACGGACATGGAACACTTCCGGGCTGCGCTCCACCGAGGGCGCTTGCCATTCGCGATTGAGATTGGCGCCTGCGGCATTGGTGCGCAGGTTGCCGCGCACGCCGCCGTCCGGATTCATGTTGGGCACGAGGTGCACGACCGCGCGCTCCAGCAGCAGGCGCGACACCGGATCCGCCGGGTCGAGCAGGCGCTCCAGCATGCCCTCGACGAACCATTCGGCCATCGTTTCGCCCGGGTGCTGCCGCGCGATGACCCACAGTGCCTTCTTGCCGGGTGCCGGCACGCCGACAGTGACGAGATCCATGTCGCGGCCCTCGATGGTGCCACCCAGCGCCGTCACGCGGGCCAGCGGCGAATCCTCGGCGAAGCCCAGCAGATCGAGATGCCGCTCCCACGAGTACGGCTCGAAATACGCGTAGTAGATGCTGTCCCGCTCCGGCGTGTGCGCGACGACCATTTCGCGCCCGTCGAAGGTCGTAGGCACGCGAAACCAGTCGTTGCGGTCGTAGGACGCCACGACCTGGTAGCCGCGCCAGCCTTCGACATAGGTGGCCGCGCCGGCATTGGTGAAACGGATCGCCACCGGGACATCGCGCGCGCCCTGCAGGCGAAAGTGGAACCATTGCCGGATGTCGGCGTGGGAATCGGCGCGCAGCCGCACCCGCAGGTCCGTGGCGGACGAGGCGTCCTCAATGTCGATGGCGCCGCTGTCGAAGTTGGCGGACAGGCGAAGCGAGGGTGTGGCGGAGGTCATGGCGAATCGCTATCGGGAAAGTGGAAAGGCCGGCGTGGCCGCGCATGCTACCACCCGGGGGTCGGGTAAAATCCGCCGGATGAATGCCCGCAATCTCCCCTTCCCCACGCTGGACGCCGCTGCCGTTGCGCTGACGCCCGCCCGCGATCCGCGCCGCGCCGAGTACGAGGCCAAAAAGCTCACGCGCCGGCTACAGCGGCAGGTGGGCGAGGCCATCGGCGACTATGCGCTGATCGAGGCCGGCGACCGGGTGATGGTGTGCCTGTCCGGCGGCAAGGACAGCTACGGCTTGCTCGACGTCCTGCTGGCGCTGCAGAAGCGCTCGCCGGTGCCTTTCGAACTCGTCGCCGTCAACCTGGACCAGAAGCAGCCGGGCTTTCCCGCCGATGTGCTGCCGCGCTACCTCGATGGTCTCGGCATTCCGTATCACATCGCGGAGCAGGACACGTACAGCGTGGTCAAGCGCCTGATCCCGGAAGGCGCGACGATGTGCTCGCTGTGTTCGCGCTTGCGCCGCGGCGTGCTCTACCGCGTGGCCGGCGAGCTGCGCGCCACCAAGATTGCGCTGGGCCATCATCGCGACGACATCCTCGCGACGTTTTTTCTGAACATGTTCTTCGGCGGCAAGATGAAGACGATGCCGCC
>JBKJSU010000040.1:0-2894 GCA_046594415.1 Casimicrobiaceae bacterium
TGGGCGGCGAGCCCGACTTCAATCCCGCCATCCTGGCATCGCGCAGCCATTCGGAATATGTCGAAGGCAAGTCCTTGCGCGACATGATCCTGGAAGACCTGGTGGCCGAGCGCGTGGCCATCGAGAGCTATCGCGAGATGATCGCGTGGCTGGCCGACAAGGACTCCACCACCCGCAAGATGCTGGAATGGATCCTGGGCGTGGAAGAAGAGCACGCGGACGACATGTCGTCGTTGCTGAAAGGCATCGGAGGCTGAGGCGCGTTCCGCCCGCAACGTCCATTTTGCGGCGGGTTGGGCGGTGAAGGATAATGCGGGGATCACGCGGTGGTCGAGGCGGGCCGCCGCCAGTCGTGCGGCGTCGAAGCCGCATCCGGATTCCCGAAGGACACTTCACTTGCGCAACGCATTATCTGCAGTTTCCATCATGCTCGGCATTGCGCTGCTGGCAGGATGCGCATCGTCCGCGTCGAAATCCACGGGCAAGGTCGAGGATGGCGATCCTGCCGTCGTCAATCGCGACTGCAAGCTGCTGGGCACGGTGAGCGGGCGCAGCGTCTTCGGCGGCAGCGAAGCCGCGCGCATGGAAGGTGCCATGCAGGACGCGCGGACCAAGGCCGCGGCGATGGGCGCCACGCACGTCGTGTTCATGACGGTCGACAACTCCGGCATGTTCAATACCGGGCAGACCACGGCGCGCACCTACCGGTGCGACGCCAAGGCAGGATAGCGCGCGCAGCCGCACGCGGTATCGTCGCCAGTACGCAACTCCGGGATCGCCGCGACGCCTTGCCGTCCACGCGGTCGGCGGTCGATGGTGATGGTATTGTTCCCGCATGGATCCGGTCGTCCTGTTTTTTCTGCTCGGCTTAGTCGCGAAACTGGCGAAATCCGATCTGCGCCTGCCCGAGGCGCTGTACGAGGCCCTGTCGATTTTTCTGCTGCTTGCGATCGGGCTGAAAGGCGGCATCGAGCTGGCGCGCGTGCCATTCGCCAGCGTGGCCGTGCAGGCCGCCGCCGTCGTGGCCATGGGATTGTTGCTGCCGCTGCCGGCCTTCGCGATCCTGCGCGGCCTGGGTCGCCTGCCGCGCGCCGACGCCGCATCGATCGCCGCGCACTACGGCTCGGTGAGCGTGGTGACCTTCGCGGTGGCAATCGCCTTTCTGGCCAAGCGCGATGTTCCCTACGAAGCGCACATGCCGCTCTTCGTCGCGCTGCTGGAAACGCCGGCCATCGTCACCGGCATCCTGCTGGCGCGGGTCGGCGCCATGGGCGCCGTGCGCTGGGGGGCGGTCGCGCATGAAGTACTGCTGGGCAAGAGCGTGGTGCTGCTGCTGGGTGGAATCGCGATCGGCGCGCTGGTCGGGCCGGAAGGCATCGCGCCGATCAAACTGCTGTTCTTCGACCTGTTCAAGGGCGTCCTCGCCTTGTTCCTGCTGGAGATGGGACTCGTGGCGGGCGGACGCATCGGCGACCTGCGTCGCGCCGGCCCCTTCCTGGTGGCGTTCGGGGTGATCGTTCCGCTGCTCTTCGCCTGCGTGGGTATCGTGGTCGCGCGCCTGATAGGGCTGTCCGATGGCGGCACCGCGCTGCTGGCGACGATGGCGGCCAGTGCGTCCTACATCGCCGCGCCGACCGCGATGCGCATTGCCGTGCCGGAAGCCAATCCGGCGCTCTCCATCGGCGCAGCGTTGGGCATCACGTTTCCATTCAACATCACTGTGGGCATCCCGCTTTATCTGCAACTTGCCGAAGCCGTGAGGTTCTAGAGTGCAAACCCATTCGAGGAAGCTGCTGGTGGTGATCTGCGAGGCGGCGCTTGAAAGATCGCTGATCGACGATGCCGCCATGCTGGGCGCGGCCGGGTACACGATCGCGGATGTCCGGGGCGGTGGTCGCGGCGGAACCCGCGACGGCACGTGGGAGGCTGATCGATCGATCGAGATGAAAGTCATCTGCGAGGCGGCGATTGCAGAGCGCCTTGCCGCGCACGTGCTGGCGACCTACGGCGCGCACTACGCGGTGACGTTGTATCTGGACGACGTTAGCGTATTGCGGCCGGAGAAATTCTAGCGGCCGGTCCCGCAATACCGGGCCACCCGCCGCAGGCACGGCGCCGGTGCATGGGCGCGCTGGCATGCGTCCGCCCCTGCGGCGGTTCGCTAGGTGGTGGCGAGAAGCCCGCGCTTGGCCAACAGCGGCTCGACGCGCGCATCGCGGCCCCGGAACGCGCGATAGGCCTCCGCCGGATCGCGTGAGCCGCCGGCCGCATACACATACTTGAGCAGGCGCGCCGCGACTGCCTTGTCGAACGGATCGCCGGCTTCGACGAACGCGTCGTAGCCATCCGCGTCGAGCACTTCCGCCCACATGTAGACGTAGTAGCCCGCCGCATAGCCCGGACTGCCGAAAAGATGTCCGAAATGCGGCAGCCGATGTCGCAGCACGATCTCGCGCGGCATGCCGATGCGCGCCAGCTCCGCTGTTTCGAACGCGGTGATGTCGATCCCGGCGGGATCGTCATGCGCGTGCAGCGCCATGTCGACCAGCGCGCAGGCGGTGTACTCGACCGTCTCGAAACCCTGGTTGAAGCGCCGCGCGGTGTGGAAGCGTTCGAGCAGCGCGTCGGGGATCGGCGCGTTGGTCTGGACATGCAGCGCGTGCCGGCGCAGCACGTCGGGCTCGAGCGCCCAATGCTCGAAGACCTGCGACGGGAACTCCACGAAGTCGCGCAGCACGTTGGTGCCCGAGAAGCGCTCGTAGGTGACCTGCGATAACAGGCCGTGCAGCCCGTGGCCGAACTCGTGGAAGAGCGTACGCACGTCGTCGGAGGAAAGAAGCGTGGGCTCGCCCGCGGGTGCCTTCGCGAAATTATTGTTGTTGACGACGATCGGC
>JBKJSU010000388.1:0-4067 GCA_046594415.1 Casimicrobiaceae bacterium
CGCGGGCGGACCCCGGACTCGCGCTAAAATGGCGTCCTTTCACCGCGAAGAACCATCACGATGAGCCTGCACAGCACGATCGACGCCGCCTGGGAACAGCGGACCGAACTTTCCGCCCTCTCCGCCCCGACCCCTGTCCGCGAGGCCGTTGCGCACGTCATCGCCGAACTGGACGCCGGTCGGCTGCGGGTCGCGGAGAAA
The DNA here is from genome assembly GCA_046594415.1 of Casimicrobiaceae bacterium. Lineage (GTDB taxonomy): Bacteria > Pseudomonadota > Gammaproteobacteria > Burkholderiales > Casimicrobiaceae > VBCG01. Next base: position 202 of record JBKJSU010000388.1, read on the forward strand.
ATTGCCGGCCGGTGGGAAACCCACCAGTGGATCAAGAAGGCCGTGCTGCTGTCCTTTCGCCTGGCCGACAACGCCGGCATCGGGCTGTCGGGTCCGCACGTGCCCTTCCGCTTCTACGACAAGGTGCAGACCAAGTTCGCGCAGTTCACCGACGCGGACTTTGCGGCCGCCGGCGTGCGCGTGGTGCCGCCTGCCGTTGCGCGGCGCGGCGCCTTTGTCGCGCGCAATGTGGTGCTGATGCCGTCCTACGTCAACATCGGCGCTTATGTCGACGAAGGCACGATGGTCGACACCTGGGCCACCGTGGGTTCCTGCGCGCAGATCGGCAAGAACGTGCACCTGTCGGGGGGCGTGGGCATCGGCGGCGTGCTGGAGCCGCTGCAGGCCAATCCCACCATCATCGAAGACAACTGCTTCATCGGCGCGCGCTCGGAAGTGGTCGAAGGCGTGATCGTCGAGGAGAACTCCGTGCTGGGCATGGGCGTGTTCATCGGCCAAAGCACCAAAATCTATGATCGGGCCACCGGCAGCATCACCTATGGCCGCGTCCCGAGCGGCTCGGTGGTCGTGGCCGGCAGCCTGCCGTCGGGCGAAGGCGGCTGCCAGCTGTATTGCGCCGTGATCGTGAAGCAGGTGGATGCGAAGACCCGCTCCAAGACCAGCATCAACGAACTCCTGCGCGCCTGACGCCCCCGCGATGTCCGTCAATCTCAAGACCCCGGAAGAAATCGAGGGCATGCGCGTGGCCGGCCGCCTCGCGTCGGAACTGCTCGACTACCTGACTCCGCACGTGAAGGCCAATGTCAGCACGCAGGCGATCAACGATCTCGCGTATCACTACATGGTCGACGTTCAGCACACGATTCCGGCCACGCTCAACTATGCGCCGCCCGGTCATGCACCATACCCGGCATCGCTGTGCACCTCGGTCAATCACGTGGTGTGCCACGGTATTCCCGGCGACAAGAAATTGAAGGACGGCGACATCGTCAACATCGATGTCACCGTGATCAAGGACGGCTTCCACGGCGACACCAGCCGCATGTTCCATGTGGGCAAGCCGCAGATCCAGGCCAAGCGCCTCGCCGAAATCACGTATGACGCCATGTGGCGCGGCATTCGCGCCATTCGGCCCGGTGCGCACCTGGGCGACATCGGGGCCACCATCCAGCGCTTTGCCGAAGGCCATGGCTATTCGGTGGTCCGCGAATTCTGCGGCCACGGCATCGGCCGCCAGTTCCACGAGGAGCCGCAGGTCCTGCACTACGGACGCGCCGGCACCGGTCTCAAGCTGCAACCGGGCATGATTTTCACGGTCGAGCCGATGATCAACGCAGGCCGCCCCGGCATTCGCTGCCTCGCCGATGGCTGGACCATCGTCACGGCGGATCACTCGCTATCCGCCCAATGGGAACACACCGTGCTGGTCACGCCGGAGGGATTCGAGGTGCTGACGGTGTCCGCAGGCACGCCAACACCGCCGCCCACGCCGGCGGCGTGAGCACGCCGGACGCCATGGGCGTGCTGGCCGCACCCGCCGCCGCGCCGGTGGTGTCCGTCCCGCCGCCCCCGGCACCCGACGCCGCCCGGATCGCCGCTTGGCGCGCCGGCCTGCACGACGGCCGCGCCGCGCTGGAGGAAGCGTTCTTTGCCAACCCCAAAACGCCGCGCCTCCTGCATGCGCATGCGCGGCTGGTCGACCACGTGCTGCGTGACGTATTCGCCGCGTGTGCCATGCCGTCCAATCTGGCGGCGCTGGCGGTGGGTGGCTACGGCCGCGCCCAGCTCTTTCCCCATTCCGACGTCGACGTGCTGATCCTGCTGCCCACTGACCAAGCGGTGCCGGGTGCCGCCATCGAGCGCTTCTTCGCGACGTTGTGGGACATCGGCATCGAGCTGTCGCACGCGGTGCGCACCGTCGACGAGTGCGAAGTCGAGATGCGCGGTGACGTCACGATCCGGACCAGCCTGCTCGAGCATCGGCTGCTGGCCGGCTCGCGCGGCCTGTACCGCCAGTTCCAGCGCCGCTTTGCCGACGGCATGGATGTGCGCGCCTTCTTCGCGGCCAAGGCGCTCGAGCAGCAGCAACGGCACCTGAAGTACCAGGACGCGCTCTACAACCTCGAGCCCAACGTCAAGGAGAGCCCCGGCGGCCTGCGCGACCTCTCCACCGTGTTCTGGATCGCACGCGCGGCGGGCCTTGGCCAGACCTGGGGCCAGCTCGCGCAGAACGGGCTGCTGACGCCGCACGAAGCACGCGCCGTGGCGCAGCAGGAGCGCTACATCGGTGCCCTGCGGGTGCGCCTGCATTACCTGATGGACCGGCGCGAGGACCGCCTAGTCTTCGATGTCCAAGGTGCCCTGGCCAAGCAGCTGGGATTCACCGATACGCCGGAGAAGCGCGCCACCGAGCAGCTGATGCAGCGCTACTTCCGCGCGGCGAAGCTCGTGCGGCAGGTCAACATCATCGTCTTGCAGAACCTGCACGCGTCGCTGCACCCGGCGGCCACCGCACCCGCGGCGATCGACGCCGAGTTCCAGCAGGTCGACGAACTGCTCGACATCGTCGACGACGGCGTGTTCGAGCGCCGCCCGTCGGCACTGCTCGACGCATTCCTGATGCTGCAGCAGCGGCGCGAGTTGAAAGGCATGTCGGCGCACACGTTGCGCACGCTCTGGCGCGACCGGCGCCTGATCAACGGCGCCTTCCGCCGCGATCCCGGCAACCGCGCCCGGTTCATGATGCTGTTCCGCAACGAGCGCGGACTGCTGCACGAGCTGCGCCGCATGAATCTCTTCGGCATCCTCGGCCAGTACCTGCCGGTGTTCGGCCGCATCGTCGGGCAGATGCAGCACGACCTCTTCCACGTGTACACGGTGGACGAGCACATCCTGATGGTGATCCGCAACCTGCGCCGGTTCACCGAAGCGCAGCACGCGCACGAGTATCCGCTGTGCTCGCGCCTCATCGCCGACTTCGAGCGCCGCGAGGTGCTCTACCTCGCCGGACTGTTCCACGACATCGCCAAGGGTCGCGGCGGCGACCACTCCGCGCTCGGCGCGCGCGATGCTCGCCGTTTCTGCCGCGAGCACGGCCTGTCGCGGGACGATGGCGACCTGGTCGCGTGGCTGGTGGCCGGCCACCTGGTGATGTCGTCCACCGCGCAGAAGCAGGATCTGACCGACCCGGACGTCATCGCGGCGTTTGCGCGCAAGATGGGTTCGGAACGGCGGCTCACGGCGCTGTACCTGCTGACCGTCGCCGATATCCGCGGCACCAGTCCCAAGGTGTGGAACGCGTGGAAGGGAAAGTTGCTGGAGGATCTCTATCACGCCGCCCGCGCGGTGCTGGCAGGAACGTCGCCCACGCGCACGATCATGGACAGCGTCGAGGCTAGCCGCACCGAGGCGGCGCGTCTGTTGCGCTTGTACGCTGTCCCCGCCGGTGCCGAAACGGCACTGTGGCGACACCTCGATACGCCCTACTTCCAGCGCCACAGCGCCGACGAGATCGCATGGCACGCGCGACACCTGTACTGGCGCGTCGACGGGCCGGCGCCGATCGTCAAGGCGCGGCTTGCCCGCGATGGGGCCGGGCTGCAGGTATTCGTTTATCTGCCGGACGAACCCGAGTTGTTCGCGCGCCTGTGCGGATTCTTCGGGCGCACCGGGCTGTCGATTCTCGAGGCCCGGATCCACACCACCCGCGCCGGCTATGCGCTCGACACGTTCACGCTGCACGACCCGCGAGAAGCCAACCCCAGCTACCGCGAGGCGATCCAGTACATCGAATTCGAACTGGCGCGGCTGCTGCAGGAGCATCCGCCGCTGGCACCGCCGCACGAGGGCCGGATCTCGCGGCAGCT
>JBKJSU010000483.1:0-2545 GCA_046594415.1 Casimicrobiaceae bacterium
TCAGCGCAATGGGGAAACCCGGCACGGCGTATCTGCCGATGCATTGGGGCAGCGCCACGCTGGCCGGTCGCGACAGTACCGGCATCAATGCCGTGACGGCCAAGGCGTTTTGCCCGATATCGAAACAGCCTGAACTGAAGCACGCGGCAGTACGCATCGCCAAGTTCGAACTGCCGTGGAAATTCGCGGCCTTTGGCTTTCCAGTCGATGACGCGGGCCTGATCGGATTGCGCGATGGCGTGCGCGCGCTGGCCCGGCACTTCGATTACGCGAGCGTCGTGCTGGTGGGCGGCGAGCGTGGCGGCGTGTTCCTGCGCGCGGCCGCTGCCGTGCCGGTGGCGCCCGAGGTGATCGCTGCCGTCGACCGGCTGTTCGAACTCGACGCGGCCGACGTGGTGCGCTACGACGACCCACGCCGGGCGATTGCGCGTCGCGTGCGTATCGTCAACGCACGGCTCATGGCGGTGCGCCTTGCTGGCGACATCGCCGCCGAAGCTTGGCTGCGCGATTGGTTGACCACGGGACAGGATGTATCGGCGATGCGCGCCCAATTGCTGGTGCCGTCGGCCGGTGCGCCCGCCGGATATCGCACGCGCGGCAAGGTGGTGTGCAGTTGCCACGGCGTTTCGGAGACGGAATTGCGCGTCGCGATCGCCGATTGCGCAGGCCCGCCGGGCGCGGTGCTTGCCGCGGTCCAGGCCAACCTGAAATGTGGCACCGGATGCGGGTCATGCCTGCCCGAGGTGCGGGCGTTGATCGATACGGCTCGTTTGACGGCAAGCGCCGGCGTCGACTCAGGCGGCGGAAGTGACCGCGACCTCGGGCAGGTCGAATACGCGCGTCAGCACGTCGCGTAGCGCGCGGATCTCGGGGTCGTCGCTGCGGTCGGCGCGATGGATGAACTGCAGCGTCGTGGGCAGCCGTACGCCGTTCCACAGCGCCATGTCGCCGGCCGCAGCCGCTTCGAGCGCCACGTCCTCGCGCATCATCGCGACGCCGAGTCCCGCGACCACCAGCGAGCGGATGATGGCTTCGTTGTCGGCTTCGACGCGCCGGACGGGCGAACTGCCGCGCGTTGCAAACAGTTCGTCGGCAAGTGTCGACAATGTGCTGATCGGCGGCGTCATGATCCACGGCATCGTCACGATGGTGTTCCAGTCGGCGGTGGCGACGGTGTCGCGCCATGCGGCCGGCGCGACGATCCGGTAGGCGAAATCGACCAGCGGCATGCCCACCACCTCGGCGTGGGTGAGGCTGCCGTAATAGAAGCTGGCGTCATGCGTGCCGTCGCGCACCTTGGCAAAGGCGGCACCCGACACTTCGTGGTGCACCTCGATCTCGAGCATCGGGTGGGCGTCAAGGGCATTGGCGAGGAAGTCGCCCACGCGCGTGAATTCGGGGTCCGAAACGGCGCCCACACGGACGCGACCGACGACCGCATTGGCAAGGCCGCGGGCGCGGCTGCGCAAAGTCTGGGCAGCCGACATCACCTTGCGGGCTTCAGGCAAGAGGCGGCGGCCGGCCGGCGTGAGCACCATGCCGCTCGAGACACGGTCGAACAGGGCCACGCCCAATTCGTCCTCGAGCGCCTTTATCTGCGCACTGACGGCAGGCTGGCTGACGTGCAGCTGCTCCGCCGCGCGGGTCAGGTGACCCACCTCGGCTACAGCAGCGAAACTTCTTAATTGGTAGAGCTCCATGTAACTCCCTAGGATCTCCCCCCTGACCGGTATTGTACCTGAAATGTTGCGTCGCAATATTACATATGTGCCATATAGAACAAACCGATGGTATTGATTCAAATGAATGATTGGATGTTTTCCGGTAGCGGTCCTATGTTGTCATGATGCGTTGCACCATAAACGTACACCTCTGCCCACAAGGCTCACCGGAGAACTCAACATGCGCTACCGGAACCGTCCCTTTGCCGAAAGCGGCTTCATGGATGTTTGCGTCAAACTCGCCCAAACGGCGTTTTTTGACGATCTGCCGTCGAACGTCCATCACCATCCGCCCACCGCGCCGGCCAAGCTGGCTGGCCCCCTTGAAGCCGCTCCGTCGCTCCGCCAGCGCTGGATGGCGGGCCTGGAACGCTGGATGCACCAGCAGCAGGTTCGTGAGCGCGAGGCCTATCTGGGCCAGGCGCGCGACATTTACGACCTCGAACAGCGTATCCGGAATCTCGAACGCCGGCCCTATTACTGATCCCGTGACTGCAACGGGCGGGCTTGAGTGGCCGTAGCCCAGGCTTTGGCCCTGCGGGTTCGCGCGCCGGAACCCTGTAGGCGAGGCTTCAGCCTCGCGGATTCGCACGCCGGAACCCTGTAGGGGAGGCTTCAGCCTCGCGGGGTTGGTGTCGTGGCGATTGATATTCAGCGCAGCCGCGGCGAGCGGCGGGCCGCGCGGGGCGGGCTTAGTCGCCGCAAAGCGTGTGGTCGGGCGCGAGCCGGAAAAAAACGGGCGAGTCGATGCAGCCGACCACTGTTTTTTCCACTCGCGCCCCCCCACGCGGCTCCAATGCGCCCGCCCCGGGCGGCCCACCGCT
>JBKJSU010000514.1:0-6791 GCA_046594415.1 Casimicrobiaceae bacterium
GAGCGGCGTGCGCGTGACCGCGCCGGTCTTGCCGTCCACGGCGAAATAGGCCGGCGCCTCGGTCCATCCGGTGAGCCGCAGCAACGCGCCCGGATGCATGGGCTCGATCACGCGCTCCGCGATCGTGCCGGCAAACGGCAGGCGGACCTCGGCGCTGCGCGCTACGCCCGATGGCTTGGACGGCAGCGGCGCACCACGCGCGGGCGGGGGGGCGCGGCCCCGGCCCTTGGCGGGGCGGACGTTGAATTCGAGCCGCAACAGTTTGCTGTAGCCCGCATCCTGCTGCTGCACGTACAGCGCGTCGCGGGCCACGCTCACGCCCTTGATCACGCGGGTCGACTCGGCAACGACCAATTCGGCGTCCGCCGGCGTGAACGGACGCGGATCGTTGAGCGACCAGCGCAACACCCGATAGCGCGGCGCGTTTTCGTTGGTGACGAGGTAGATCCACTCGCCGCGCACGTCGTAACTCACGATGCCGCGCTCGGGACCCGCCAGCCGGCGCCATGGCGTGGCGCCGCTGCGCAACGTGTTCAGCCGCGCGACATACAGCGTCTGTTCGTTTTGCGTGCCGTGCTGGACGACGCCAAGCGCGAAGGGCGAGACGGGGGACACGTCGACCGACGGCGTGTCGTCGGCATCCATCGTGACGCTGGCGTCGAGTCCGCGCGCGAAGACGGGCACGTCGGCGATTCCGCCGTTGGCGTCGTAACTGCGCATCATCGCGCGGCTGTCCTTCAGCACGTCGGCCGCCGGCGTGCCGGCAGGCGACACCTGCTGCTGCGTGTAGAACAGCACGCTGCTGTCGAAGCGCCACGCCGGGCTGGCCCAGCGTGCGCGCGGCGTCGGCGGACCCAGCGCCTTGCCGGTGTCGACGTCGATGACATGCAACGTCGCGTCCTCGCTGCCGCCCTGCGCCACGCCAAAGGCGAGGCGCCGGCCGTTGGGCGAGACGCGGTAGTAGTCGATGAGCGCGGTTCCTGCAGCGCCGACGATGTAGCTTTCCGGATCGACCAGTAGCCGCGGCGTGCCGGCAATGCCCTCCTGGAAAAACAGGCGATGGTGCTGCTCGTCGGCGCTGCGGCGCAGATAGAAAATGCGGTCGCCCCCGCGCTGGACGTCGCGGATTCGGATATCGGCCGTGTTGAGCGCGAACAGGCGCTGGCGCAGCGCCTGGCGTCCGGGCAGTGCATCGAGTGTCGCGCGCGTATGCGCGTTCTGTGCCTCGAACCACGCGCGGGTCGCGGGCGCGTTGGTGTCTTCCAGCCAACGGTAGGGGTCGGCGATGGTCGCGCCGAAGTACGTGTCGGTGGTGGCGTCGCGGCGGGTGTCCGGCGGCGCGGCCGCGGCGAGCGTCGCGGCTGCCAGTATCGCCAGCAGGACGCCGCGCGCGACGCCGCGTTCAAACACCAAGCCAGGCCTTTCGACGCGCCAGCATGGCCGCCGACGGCGCCGCCGCCAACGCGAGCATGCAGGTATCGAGCGGTGCCGCGTCCAGCGTTGCGGTGACTTCGATCAACTCGTCACGGCGAAAGGCGTGGATGCGGATGACGGTTCCTGGAGCGCTGCGTGACGCAGTCGCGGCGATCGCATCCGCCGTTGCCTTCATGCCATCAATGGCGACCAGCACGTCGCCCGCGGAAAGTCCCGCGCGCATCGCGGGGCCATCGCGCAGGACAACGGCGATTCTCATGTCGGCGCCGACACGCAGGCCCAAGGTGCAGCGATCGACCGCGCCGGCAGCCGGCTTGCCGCCGCGATCCTTGGCGCCGGCGCCGGCGCGCAGCGTCATCTCGACGCCGGCCTCGGCCAGCATGGCAGCCAACGGAATTTCCGCGGTGCCGTCGACGTATTGCGCGAAGAATGGCGAGAGCGCGCGCCCTGCCAATTCCGTGGCCAGCGCCAGGATGCCGCCTTCGGGCACGCCGGTGGCGGGTTTGCCATGGCGCTCCCACAGCGCGCGCATCAGCGCGTCGAGCGAACTGTTGCCATCGCGCCGCAACTCGAGATCGAGCGCGCACGCCACCAGCGAACCCTTGACGTAGTAGCTGACTACCGCGTTGGGTGTGTTCTCGTCCGCGCGATAGTGCTTGATCCAGGCGTCGAAGCTCGCGTCGGCCACGCTCTGCTGCAGGCGACCGGGGCCACGCAACATCGTCGTGATCGCGCGCGCCAGCTGCTCGAGATAGCGCGGCGCGTCGATGAGGCCGCAGCGCAGCAGCGCCAGGTCGTCGTAATAGGACGTGATGCCTTCGAAGGCCCACAACTGGCGCGTGTAGTTTTCCTGCGTGAGATCGTAGGGCACGAACGCGGCTGGCTTGATTCGCTTCACGTTCCAGGCGTGGAAGTATTCGTGGCTCGCGAGTCCCAGCAGGCTGAGATAGTCGTCGGTGATGTGTTCGTCACCCGCGCGCGGCAGTTCGTCGCGGCGGCAGATGAGGCTGGTGCTCGCCCGGTGTTCCAGCCCACCGTAGCCCTCGGTGACCGCCGCGATCTGGAACAGGTAGCGCTCGAATGGCGCGCCGCCGAAGAAATCGATCTGCCATTGGCACACGCGGGCAAGGTCCCGCGCGAATCGGGGCAGATCGCCGTGCTGGCGGCCCGCGATCGCAACATCGTGCGGCACGCCGCCGGCGGTGAATGTGGCCGTGGCCAGCACGCCGGTTTCCACCGGATGATCAATCAGCTCGTCGTAGTCGGCCGCGCGATACGTGCCGAAGCCGCCTGCCGCGGCACCGTCGCGCGGCAGCGTAGTGGCCACCTGCCAGCCGCCCATGCCCGCCGCGGCCACGATGTCGACGCTGCACGGCGCAGCTTCGCGTCCCACCGGAACCATGAACACCGACGCGCCGTTGAAGTACCCGCGCTGCGCGTCGAGATACGCGGTGCGCACCGACATGTCGTGCGCGTAGACGTGCGCCGTGACGGTGAGCGCTCCGGCGCACGGCGCCGCCTGCCAGGTGTCCTTGCGCGTCTTGGTGATGGCGACGGGCACGCCGTTGCATTCTGCGCGCACGGTCACGAAGTGCTTTGCGAACTCGCGGATCAGGTAGCTGCCCGGAACCCACGTCGGCAGGCGCAACGCCTGGCCCGCGGCATCCGGCGCCTCGACGGTGACGCTGACTTCGTACAGGTGCGCGTGCAGGTCGTGCGGGACGATCCGGTAGCGGGTGGGCGGCAGGGCAGATGGGGAGGGCGGCAACGTGGACCTGTGCAACGATGAAGGGCGCCCCGGAGACGAATCGAACGTCCGACCTGTCCCTTAGGAGGGGACTGCTCTATCCACTGAGCTACCGGGGCGATGCGCTATCGACGCGACGACGCGCGGATTTTGCTTGGGCAAAGTCCGCCGCGGATGAAAGAATGAAGGTGAATTCTACCGGAACCGCCTGTGATCCCCTGGCTCGACCCCGCGACCCCGTTTCCCGCCCTGGAAACCGCCTTGACCGATCCCAACGGCCTCTTGGCGGCGGGGGCCGACCTGTCGCCGGCGCGACTCGTCGCGGCCTACCGGCGCGGCATCTTCCCCTGGTTTTCCGACGGGCAACCCGTCCTGTGGTGGAGCCCCGACCCACGCATGGTCCTGTTCGTCGACGAATTCCGGCTGACGCGGTCGCTCGCCAAGCGCATCCGGGCCGGAGCCTTTGAGGTGCGCTTCGACACGGCCTTTCGCACGGTGATCGAAAGGTGCTCCGCCACGCCGCGCGAAGGGCAGGCCGGCACCTGGATCACCGCGGACATCGTCAACGCCTATTGCGAGCTGCATCGGCTTGGCTACGCGCACAGCGTGGAGAGCTGGGAGGATGGCCGCCTTGTGGGCGGGCTGTACGGCCTCATGCTCGACCGGATGTTCTTCGGCGAATCGATGTTCGCCCACGCCACCGATGCGTCCAAGGTCGCGCTGGCCGCCCTTGTTGCGCAGTTGCAACGCCTCGGCGTTCCCCTGATCGACTGCCAGCAGGAGACGGGGCACCTGCGCTCGCTGGGCGCCCGGCCCATTCCGCGGGCGGCGTTTGCGGCACAGCTGGCCGACTTGATACACTCCAGCGCACCCGTGGGCCCGTGGCACGCCGCATCCGGGGCGGGCGCCGACCGGGGCAACGTCTTGAATGGAATGAGTTGAGCAAGCTCAACGACCTACCGCTGACATCGCTGCAGTTCTACGCGACGGCGCCGTATCCCTGCAGCTATCTCCCCGATCGCGCGGCGCGCTCGCAGGTGGCCACCCCCAGTCATCTGATCGATACGCGGGTCTACAGCGAGCTGGTCCGGCTGGGCTTCCGGCGCAGCGGCGCCTTCACCTACCGACCCTATTGCGATCATTGCCGCGCCTGCGTGCCCGTGCGCCTGCCGGTGGCGGACTTCGTGCCCAACCGCACCCAGCGCAAGGCGCTGCGCGCGCATGCGGCGCTCACCGTCACCCGGCGCGAACTGGCCTACGACTCGGAGCATTACGCGCTGTACCTGCGCTACCAGCGCTTCCGCCACCCCGGCGGCGGGATGGACCAGGACAGCCGCGAGCAGTACCAGCATTTTCTGCTCCACAGTAACGTCGCCACGGACCTCTACGAGTTCCGCGAGGACGGCGTGCTGCGGATGGTGAGCCTGGTCGACCGGCTGGTGGACGGACTGTCCTCCGTCTACACGTTCTTCGAGCCGGATGTTCCGGGGACGAGCTACGGCACGTTCAACGTGCTGTGGCAGGTGGAGCGCTGCAAGTCGCTGTCGCTGCAGTTCCTCTACCTGGGTTACTGGATCGCCGAGAGCCGCAAGATGGCCTACAAGGCCACGTTTCGCCCGGTGGAGGGCTTAGTCGGCGGGGTGTGGCAGAAGCTGTAGTCACGCGTCGCGATTGGCCGCGTTGTGCACGGCGACCGCTGCGGCGGATGCATCCATGTCGCGGATCACCGCGGTCAGTTGCAATTGCACCGACATCTCGCCGTTGACCGACGCGAGCCCCGAGACCTTGACGACGTCGCGCATGGCGCGGCGCAGCTTGCACTCCAGGATCAGCTGATCGCCGGGCCGCACCGGGCGGCCGAATTGGCACTTGTCGATGCCGGCGAAGAACATGATCGGCTTGGCGACGTGGTCCATCAACCCCGAATAGAAGCAGAGCGCGCCGGCGGACTGCGCCAGCGCCTCGACCACCAGCATCTGCGGCATCACCCGGCTTTCCACGGGAATGCCGGCAAAGAACCATTCCTGGGCCGTCACGTTCTTGGTCACACGGACCCACTTGCCCGGCTCGCAGGCTTCCATCCGGTCGATCAGGATGAACGGGTAGCGATGCGGGATGTGGGCGATGATCTCGCCGATGTCGGCGGAGCGAAGCGTCGTGGAAGTCAAGGGCAATCCGGTTGGACGTGCGGGCGGCCCGTATTGTGACCCGGCCGTGGGGCGGGGTCAAAACGCTATAATCGACGTCTGATCCCGATTCATTTTGCGCGGTGAGAACAATGAAGATCCTGGTGCCGGTCAAGCGCGTCGTCGATTACAACGTCAAGGTGCGGGTGAAGCCCGATGGTTCGGGCGTGGATACCGCCAACGTCAAGATGTCGATGAATCCCTTCGACGAGATCGCCATCGAAGAGGCGGTGCGGCTGAAGGAAAAGGGCGTTGCCACCGAGGTAGTGGCCGTTTCCTGCGGCCTCCCCGCATGCCAGGAGACGCTGCGTACGGCACTCGCGCTGGGCGCGGATCGCGCGATCCTGGTGGAGACCGATGTCGACCTGCAGCCGCTGGCCGTGGCCAAGCTGCTGCAGGCGGTCGTGGGCGCTGAAGGGCCGCAACTGGTGATTCTCGGCAAGCAGGCCATCGACGACGACGCCAACCAGACTGGCCAGATGCTGGCCGCGCTGCTCGACTGGCCGCAGGCCGCGTTCGCCTCCAAGGTGGACATCGCGGGCGGCGTCGCCACCGTCAAGCGCGAAGTGGACGGCGGCCTCGAGACCATCGAGATGAAGCTGCCGGCGGTCGTCACCACCGACCTGCGCCTCAACGAGCCGCGTTATGCCACGCTGCCGAATATCATGAAGGCCAAGAAAAAACCGCTGGACGTTACCAACCCCGCCACGCTCGGGGTGGACGTCGCGCCGCGGCTGATCACGCTCAAGGTCACTGAACCGGCCAAGCGCAAGGGGGGCGGCAAGGTCGCCGATGTGAAGGAACTGGTGGCCAAGCTGCGCGGCGAAGCCAAGGTCATTGCTTAGGACAACGAACATCATGGCCATACTTGTCATTGCCGAACACGATCAACAGTCGCTCAAGGCCGCCACGCTGCACGCGATCGCCGCTGCCGGCAAACTGGGCGGCGACGTCCACGTGCTGGTGGCCGGGCACGAGGCGCGCGGCGCGGCGGACGCTGCCGCCAAGGTCAGCGGCGTCGCGTCGGTACTGCTGGCCGAGGCCCCGTACCTCGCGCAACCCACTGCCGAGAACATGGCCGCCAACGCGCTTGCGCTGTTGCCGGGCGCCTACACCCACGTGGTGGCGGCGGCCACCGGTTACGGCAAGAACATCCTGCCGCGCATTGCCGCCAAACTCGACGTCGCGCAAATCTCCGAGGTGATCGGCATCGACGCGCCCGATACCTTCGTGCGGCCGATCTACGCGGGCAACGCCTTCGCCACCGTGCAGTCGAAGGACCCGGTGAAGGTGCTCACGGTGCGCACCACTGCCTTCGACGCCGCGGCTGCCGGAGGCTCGGCGGCGGTTACGGTCGTGCCGGCAGCGCCCGACAGCGGCCACGCCAGGGTCACCGCGCAGGAAATCACCAAGTCCGAGCGTCC
>JBKJSU010000112.1:0-2712 GCA_046594415.1 Casimicrobiaceae bacterium
GTCGCGATCTTCACGCGGATGGGGCTGCGCTTTCGTCCGGTCGATGCCGACAGCGGCGCCATCGGCGGCGCGGTGTCGTGCGAGTTCCAGGTGCTGGCGGATTCGGGTGAAGACGCCATCGCCTGGAGCGATGCCTCGCCCTACGCGGCCAATGTCGAAAAGGCCGAGGCGATCGCCCCTGCCGCCGCCCGTCCCGCTGCCACCGAAGCGATGGTCAAGGTCCCCACTCCAGGCCAGTCCACGTGCGAGGAAGTCGCCGAGCTGCTGGGCCTGCCGCTGACGCGCACGGTCAAATGCCTGATGCTGTGGGCGGACGACCGGGTGCAGATGCTGCTCGTCCGCGGCGACCACATGGGCAACGAGATCAAGATCGGCAAGCTGCCCGGATTCGAGGGCTGGCGCTGGGCCTCTGAGGCGGAGCTCGTCGCCGCCACCGGCTGCCGTCCCGGGTACCTCGGTCCGGTCGGCATTCCCGCCGACATGCCGCTCATCGTCGACCGGTCGGTGGCCGTCATGAACGACTTCATCTGCGGCGCCAATGTCGCTGATTTTCACCTGCGCGGCGTCAATTTCGGCCGCGATTGCCGCGAACCGGACGGCATTGCCGACTTGCGCAACGTCGTAGCGGGGGACCCGTCACCCGATGGCCAAGGCAAGTTGGCCATCGCCCGCGGCATCGAGGTGGGCCACGTTTTCGCGCTGGGCAACCTCTATTCGACAGCCCTGGGCGCAACTTATCTGGCCGCCGACGGTCAATCGAAAGTGCTCGAAATGGGCTGTTACGGCATCGGCATCACCCGCGTGGTCGCGGCCGCCATCGAGCAGAACCACGACGCCCGCGGGATCGTATGGCCCCTGCCGCTGGCACCGTTTGCGGTGGCGATCGCGCCCGTGGCCTACGACCGCAGTGAGGGCGTACGCGCGCTGGCCGACCGCCTGTACGCCGAACTCGAGGCCGCCGGCATCGAAGTGCTGCTCGACGACCGCGGCGAGCGTCCTGGCGTGATGTTTGCTGACCTCGAGCTGATCGGCATCCCGCACCGGATCACGATCGGCGAGCGCGGACTGAAGGAAGGGCGCGTCGAGTACCAGGCGCGGACGGAAAGCGCGGCAACGCTCGTCCCGATCGACGAGATCGCGGCGTTCATCCGACAACGATTGAAGGGTTGAACCACAAGACATGCAACGCTCGGGCACGATGATCCTGCGTCGACGATGGGCCAGCGCGTGGGCGCCGCGCCATCGCGCGCGCGGCGCGCTTGTCGCGGCCATGCTCGTGCTTGCGCCGCTGCCCGCGCTTGCCGGCGCACAGCGTGAAGAGCATCTCGCCCCGTCGGTGGTCGCCGGCCTGGCCAAGGCCATTGCCGACGCACCGGCGCCCCCCGATTACGTCAATCGCGACGCGCTGCAGTCGTGGCTCGGCGAGATGTCGCGGCGCCTCGCGCAGCGCGTGCCCAACGAGCGCGAGCGGCGCGAGCTGCTCGCCACCGTCCACTATGAAGCCACGCGCGCCGGGCTCGACCCGCAACTGCTGCTCGCGGTGATGCATCACGAAAGCGGTTTCAAGAAGTACGCGCTCTCGCCCGTCGGCGCACGCGGCTACATGCAGGTGATGCCGTTCTGGATGGGCACCATCGGCACGCCGGACCAGAATCTCTTCAACCTGCGCACCAACCTTCGCTACGGCGCCGTGATCCTGCGCCACTATCTGGTGGAACTGGAGCAAGGCGACCTCTATCGTGCGCTCGGCCGCTACAACGGCAGCCTCGGCCGGCCGGAGTATCCCAACGCCGTGCTTGCGGCGATGAATCGCCATTACGCCTTTGGCGTGCCCAGCACCGCCACCGCCAGCGCAGCGCCCGCCGCCTCGGTGCGGTGAACGGCGCGCCGGCCGCCGCCACCGCCGTCGTCCGCTATCGCGGCCGTTTTGCGCCGTCGCCTTCCGGGCCGTTGCACTTCGGTTCGCTGATCGCCGCGCTGGCCAGCTATTGCGATGCGCGTGCCGCCGCTGGCGAGTGGCTGGTGCGCATCGAGGACGTCGACACGCCGAGGAGCCGCCCCGGTGCCGAGTCCGCCATCATGCGCACGCTGGAGCGCTATCAGTTTGCGTGGGACGGCGCCGTCGTGCGCCAGTCCGATCGCCGCGCGCACTACGACGACGCGCTGACGGCGCTCGCCAGGCGCAACGCGCTCTATGCGTGTGCCTGCTCGCGGCGCGATCTCGAGAACGCGCCCGTCACTGCGACCGGCGAGCGCTGCTACCCCGGCACCTGCCGCAATCGCGGCGCCACGGTCGCTGCCGGTCGCCGGCACGCGCTGCGCGTTGTCGTGGGCGACGACAGCGCGGCCTTCACCGACCGCCTGCAGGGTCGGCAGCGACAGCAACTGGCCACCGACGTCGGCGACTTTGTCGTGCGGCGCGCCGACGGCCTGCACGCCTACCAGCTCGCCGTGGTGGTCGACGACGCCGCACAGGGCATCACCGCCGTGGTGCGCGGCGCCGACCTGCTCGCATCCACGCCGCGCCAGATCTTCCTGCAGCGGCTGCTCGGCTTGCCGACGCCGTCCTACCTGCACGTGCCGGTGGCCATCAACCGCCTTGGCGCCAAACTGTCCAAGCAGACGCTCGCGCAACGCCTGCCCGACGATCCACTGCCCGCGCTGCTGGCGGCGTGGCGCTTTCTCGACCAGATGCCGCCGCTTGCCGCGCCC
>JBKJSU010000590.1:0-5152 GCA_046594415.1 Casimicrobiaceae bacterium
AGTCGCACGCGCGACTGGGAATTCGACCCGGGCATCGAGGCGATCGTCGCGCCCTACACGATGGCGGCGCACGCCTACATGAGCGAACAACTCGGCATTGCGAGCGAAGCACGCTACGAAGTGCTGTCGATGGACGCGCACAAGCACTGGAACTGGAATCGCGGCGAAGAAAAGGGCAACGGTTACGCGTGCACGAGCCCGGACCTGTCGCGCGCCTTGCGGCGCAACCCGCATCTGCGGGTGCTCGTGGCCAGCGGCCGCTACGACCTCGGCACACCGTATAGCGCGTCCGACTGGTCGCTGGCGCAGCTCGATGTGCCTGCCGACGTGATGGCGCGCGTCGAGCACCATTACTATGACGCCGGGCACATGATGTACACGCGTGAGGCCGACTTGAAGAAGCTGAAGAACGACCTCGCCGCCTGGTTGCTCGGCTGATCGTCCCGGCCGCAGCGGGCTGCCTACATGTTCCGGAACAGGGGCATGAAGGTGAGGCTCACCGGCAGCGTCTCCGGCCGGTTCCTGATCCGCATCGTGCCGCGGCCGCTGTCGTCGCGCACGACGGCGGCCACCATCCGCAGGTTGACGATGGTGGAGCGGTGAATCTGCTTGAAGTGGGTGGGGTCGAGCTTCGTGAGCAGCTCGTGCAGCGGCGTGCGCAGCAGCGCCTCGCCCTGCGCGGTCATCACCGTCGTGTACTTGTGGTCGGAGCGGAAGTAGGCAACGTCGTCGACCATGATGAGGCGTGTTTCCTTGCCAGCGCTTGCCGTCAGCCACACGAGCGGGGCGTCGACGGGCTTCGCCGCCGGTAGCGTCGCGCCCAGCTCCTTCACCAGTGCCGCGAGGGCGGCGCCGTGCGCGCCGCCGGTAACGACCCGCTCCTGCAACCGCTTGATCGTTGCGGTCAGACGCTCGCGGACGATGGGTTTCAATAGATAGTCGACGGCGCCGCGTTCGAACGCCTGGATCGCGTATTGATCGTAGGCGGTGACGAAGACGATGCGGGTGGCGGGGCTGGCTTCGGCGGCGGCGGCGGCCACGTCGAGTCCGGTCAGGCCCGGCATGCGGATGTCGAGGAAGGCGACGTCGGGCCGGTGCTCGCCGATGGCTTCCAGCGCGGCGCCGCCATCCTCGCAGGCAGCGACCACCTGGAGTGCAGGCCATTCCTGACGGAGCAATTGCAGAAGCGCGTCGCGGAAGAGCCGCTCGTCTTCGGCAATCACGCAGGTGACCGGACTAGTCATGGCGGGCCTCCTTCGGGCCGGCGAGCGGTACGGTGATCGTCGCGGCCACTCCCATCGGGAAGTTGGCCGCGATGTCGAACGCGGCGTCGGCACCATACGCCAGTTGCAGCCGCTCGCGCACGTTGCGCAAGCCGATGCCGCTGCCGGCAGTGCCGGTGCCGAAGCCATTGCCGTCGTCGGCCACGGTGACGGCAACGCGGTCGTCCTTGGGAACCACCAGGACCCAGATCGTGCCGCCGCCCTGCTTGGGTTCCAGTCCGTGCTTGATCGCGTTTTCGACCAGCGTCTGCAGCATCATCGTGGGGAAGGGAACGGACTTGAGCGCGTCCGGCACATTGAGTTCGGTCATGAGCCGTGTGCCCATCCGGATCCGCATGATTTCGAGATAGGCGCGCACGCGTTCCAGTTCCTCGCCCAGCGTGGTGAGCGAATGGTCGAGCCGCGGCAGCGAGTGGCGCAGGTAAAGGATCAGGTTGTCGATGATCCGCTCCGCGCCGTCCGGGTCGCTCTTCACCAGGTATTTGGCGCTGCCAAGCGTGTTGTAGAGAAAATGCGGCTCGACCTGCGCGTGCAGCAGTTGCAGCTTGGCAATCGCCAGCTCCTTCACGACTTCGGTTTCCTTGGTCGACGCCTGCTCGTCGCGGCGCATCTGCGCGATGCGGCGCGACATCGCGCGGCTGATCGCCTCGGCGTTCTCGAGGTTGGTGCCGTTGTCCACCATGAACCAGTCGCGCCACACGCCGCCCTCGGGCTCGCAGACGATGTTGACGGTGCCCGTGCCCGGCTGCGGCGTGACGGTGGCGAGGATCCGATTGTGCGGCGTGCCGAACCACCCCAGCATGCGCTCGAGCAGCGGCATCGACGCCCCGTCGGAATTGCCGCGCGGCACCTTCGCCCGGATCTGCAGGCTGTCGCGGACGCTCTCCACCTGCTCGACGTTGGGCAGCTCGCGGATCGTCGTATCGATGAGATCGAACGCGCGTTCCGCTTCCATCGGCACTTCGATCTGCCGGTGCTGGCGGTTGGCCAGCGTGACCCCATCGGCATTGTTGCTGACGAGACGCACGCGGCGGATGTGCGAAATCGCGGACGCGATGACGAAGACCATCACGACCATCCAGCCCAGGAAGATGCTGCTCTGGGCGCGCGTGGTGAAGTTTGACACGATCATCAGCGTGAAGATGAGCAGGAGCATCCACGCGAAGATCAGACGGAGATAGAAGCGGAAGGCGGATTTCATGGGCTTACCGGTCTGGGCATCGATGTCGGCAGCATAGCGACCCCCCGGTCAATGTCGAGGCGGATTCGGACGAAGTGGGGGCACGCCGGACGAAGTGATGGCCACGGTCGCGGGCGACGGGATAAAGGATGAATCTTTGGTTCAGGCGACTATGCGCGCGAGATCCGTAACATGGTTTCAGCGCCCGGTGAGGCCCAGCGCCAGGTCCCGCAGCGCGTCCATGTCCCTGCCGTTGACGGTCAAGCGGCCGCCGCGCCACACCACGGTTGCGGCAACTTCATCGCCTTCGAGTCGAATCCAACCCTGGGCCGCTGCGGCCTGCAGCTGTTGCCTGACCACGGCGTCCTGGTCCACGGCCGGCATCGGCATGTCGGGCAAGGCAACGCCGGCGCCCGCACGGCGGGGTTGCTGCATCATGTCGGCCGCCGCCTTGGCGCCGGCGCGCGCGCCGTTGATCACGAGCGGCATGCCGGCGACGGCATCGAGTTCCAGCTCGGTGCGCGAGATCCAGCTGCCGATGCCACTGTTGGCGTCGAGGCCGTTGCCGTCGAATGCGAGAAGAAGTTTGATCTCGATGCGGCCTTCGCGGGCAATCATCTTGTACCGCAGGTCCGCTGCCGGTGATCCGCGCAGGATGTCGTTGACGAGGTCGGCCGGCGGTAATGCTGCCGTTGCCGGCGCGCCCGGGTCCTTGCGGGTCGCGGTACTGTCGGTGCGCCCCGCTGCGGCCGCGGCAGCATCGAAGATGCGCCCCAGCGGTTCCTTGGGGACATGCCGTGCGTCAAAGGTGAATTCGACCGTCGCGTTCGAGACGTCCGGCATGGCCTGCCGGGTGTTGATTTCCGACGCCACGAACGCAAACGCAACGCCGACGTGCTCGCCCTCATCGCGCGTGGCGTAGGTGATGGTGGGCGACTTGGCAGAAATAGTCGTGACGTCACCTTCCGTCACCAGCATCGATGCGGCGGCGACGGATCCCTTCTGGCTCCAGCGACGTTCAACGGTCCCCAGCGAGCCGTCGCCTTGCAGAACCGCGTCGCGGAATTCCGCTACATCGGGGGCGCCGGTGCGGCCGAACGGCAAGCGTTCGACGCGGAGAACGGGGAGCGCTATATCGTAGATCAGCGTGCCGTCGCGCTGCCAATTCACCGTGCCTGCGATCGCGGCGATCTCGAGCGTGCCTCCCGTCACCTCGGGAACCCGGCGCTTGTAGGCCGGCGATTCGATGCTGGTCGACACATCACCGCGCCACGAAATTGAGGTGCGCGTGGTCAGTTCCGGCAGCTTTTCGCCCCAGGGACCGAGGGCTTCGCGCGCGGACTTGCCGAGCTCGGGCACGGCCACCCATTCGGCCACACCGTCGCCGGAGAATGGCCAATGGAGGATCGTGGCCGGCAGGGTCAACAGTGGCGTCCCGTCGCGCTCGATCACGCTGATCCGTGCCGTCGCGCCTTTCCAGCCGCGGTCCCAGGCGTCGATTCGCAACCGGATCGAGGCCGCCTTGTCGACGTCGAGCTGCGCTATGCGCGCGCGCACCAAACGCTCGGCCTGCCAGCCGATGAGCCAGGGGGTCGCAGCAATCGCGATCGCGATAACTACGACGCCGACACCGATGACGCGTTTCATGGCTGGTGGACCCCGGGAGTCAAGCCGATCATGCCTGAACGTTGATCATCCAGCGCACGCCGAAGCGATCGGTGAGCGAGAACCCCTTGCAATGCGTAGAGGTCGGGCTGCAATCGTCGCAACATGCACACCAGAAGCAACTTCCTTGTCATCGTGGTGTCTTTCATATTGGTATAGTGAGGTGCTGCATGCGGCGCTGCGGTGACGTTGGTCCTGCACAAAGGGCCAGCAGTATGCCTCAAGTCCTGCCATGGGATCGCGCGCATGGCGCGTGCGCATACTGGCATGCACGAATCGTTCCACTCGCCGGCGCCGCGGCTGCCGCTGCGTGATCGCGAATCCCGCATTGCCGGGAGCCGGCAGAGTCCGATGTGCGAAAATGCGGGTGATGATCGATCGTACGCAGACCCTGGGCGAGGAAATTGCCAACAGCGTGAGCCACGGCGTGGCGCTGCTGGCCGCCGTCGTTGCGGTGCCCTTCCTGATCCTTGCCGCCGTCGACCGTGGCACCGCCAGCATCGTGGGGGCCAGCGTGTTCGCGGCAACGATGGTGCTGCTGTATTTCACGTCGACGCTCTACCACGCGTTGCCGGCGGGCCGCGCCAAGCGCGTGTTCATGAAGCTCGATCACGGCGCCATCTACATCTTCATCGCCGGCAGCTATACGCCCTTTGCGCTGGGCGCGCTGGCCGGGCCGTGGGGCTGGACGCTGTTCGGGCTCGTGTGGTCGATGGCGGCCCTGGGCGTGACGTTGAAGGCATTCGATCGGCTGTCGCACCCGTGGCTGTCGACCGGACTCTATCTGCTGATGGGGTGGCTGGTGCTGATCGCCGCGGTTCCGCTGGCGCAACATGTGCCGCTGCCGGGCATTGCGTTGCTGATCGCGGGCGGCGTGGCCTATACGGCGGGAACCGTGTTTTTCATGCTGGATTCGAAGGTGCGGTATGCCCACACGGTTTGGCATGCCTTCGTGGTGGCCGGCACCGGGTGCCATGTCTTTGCGGTACTGGGTTACGCCGCGTAACTCATCCTTGGTCGCTGC
>JBKJSU010000165.1:0-3571 GCA_046594415.1 Casimicrobiaceae bacterium
GGCGGCCGATAGTCGAGGCGGCGCTTCACCGGAGATGCGTTGTCGCGGGGCAACATGGACGCCGGACAAGGGCCGCATGGCCCTCGTCCATTCGGATTATTTAACTTCGATCAGTTCGACGTCGAAAATCAACGTTGCATTCGGCGGAATCACACCGCCCGCGCCACGTTCGCCGTAGCCGTAGGACGGCGGGATAATCAGAGTGCGCTGGCCGCCTTCCTTCATGCCCACCACGCCTTCGTCCCAGCCCTTGATGACCTTGCCGCCGCCCAGAAAAAATCCGAACGGCACTTGCCGATCGCGGGAGCTGTCGAATTTGGTTCCCTTGCTGTCGGGCTTGGAGGTGTCATAGAGCCACCCTGTGTAGTGCACGATCACGGGCTTGCCGGACACTGCTTCCTTACCAACCCCTTGTTTTACATCAATTTTCTTCAATTCA
Organism: Casimicrobiaceae bacterium; assembly: GCA_046594415.1. Classification (GTDB taxonomy): domain Bacteria; phylum Pseudomonadota; class Gammaproteobacteria; order Burkholderiales; family Casimicrobiaceae; genus VBCG01. The sequence continues at coordinate 440 of JBKJSU010000165.1, forward strand.
GTAGGCATGGCATCCAACTTGCTTATTCCTTGCGTAGATGATGGTGCGGGCGTGGTCTGGGCGGCAACCGGTCCAGCAACAACCGTAACGAACGCCGCCAGGGCAACGACGGAAAAAAACCTGGGGTTCGGCCGGAACGTAACGTCCCGACCGGACAGTGCAGCAGAGGGCTCGTGCAGATTCATGGTGTTCCCGTGTGGAGGTGGGGTGCTGTAATCAACAAAAAAAGCCCCCTTGAAAGTGACCAACGCTACAATTTTAGCCGACCGGCGCCGCATTTTTGCGCTACCGAATGATTTGAGCTATAAATACAGGTTCCCCTGCAGGCAGCGAAACCCGCGCGCCACGCGCGCTGCGGGTGCCAGCGCGGCCCATCGGCCCGACCTGCGATGCAGGATTGACAGCGAGGTTCGATGTTCGGTTTCCTGACCGCCGGCACCAAGGATGCAGCCGATCCGCTGGTATCGGCCAAATCCGTTTCGGCCTGGCTGCGCCAGTTGCCGGCGCAGGATGTCATCGGCCGCCAGCAACACGTGATGCGCGCCTTCGACGGCATGCGCCAGTCGCGCAAGCCGGTCGACCTGGCGCGAGTCCAGGCCATCGAATTCCTCGATGCGGCGCTGGGGGCCGACCGGCGGCAACTGATCAAGCAATACGTCGAGAATCACGACAGCACACCCAAGCTCGCCGAACGCATCTGGCAGGCCATTTACGACCTGTCGCAGGGCTTCATCTACGCCTACCAGTCCGCGCTCGAAGAGGCGCTCCGGCAAAGCGGCAACGCGCGCTGGAAGCCACTCGCCCCGCTGCTCTTTGCGCGACTCGTGCATTACTTCGGCACCGACGCCAAGCTGCGCGTGTTTCGCTACGAACGCTGGATTCCCGGCAAGTGGATGGAACTGCATCGCGTGTACATGCGCGCCTCCGAACTGGGTGTCGATCGCATTCCCACCGTGCTGTCCAGCGCTGGTCCCAACGCCACGCCCTGGACGGTCGAGCAGGAGTACCTGTACGTCCTGCTGATCCACCAGCTCAATGCCGGCAACATGTCGCCGCCGCAGCTCGACTGGGCCATGTCGCAGCTGCGCGCGTGGAGCCGGCGCCTGCAGATGGACAGCGTGCCGCGGTCGCCCGAGGGATTCTTCGTCGACATCGCCGGCAAGACGAGTCTCGCGCGGCGCACCGGCAACGACTCGGGGTCCATGCTGCGCTACCTCGACACCACGCCCCTTGCCGACCAGCTCGAGCGCGCCACCGCTGCGCTGCGGCAGGCCGAAACCACGGATCAGGGGCCGGCCGGCCCCATCAACCAGCTGCGCATCGCCATTCTGGAAAAAGTCAGCCCGTCGGTTTCGCCCAACCTCAACGCCGAGTTGCGGCGCGATCCGCGCATCGCCTGCGCCGTTGCCGCCAAGGTTCGCATCGGGCTGTCCCGCATTTCGCTCGAGCTGATGCAAAAGGATGGCGACATCGCGGCCGAACCCATCTCCGGAGCCGAGCAGATCGAGGTCTACGCGGTGGCCGATGCCTCGCGCATGAAGCGCCGCGTGCCCGACGAGCACGATTCGCTCGCCGCCAGCCTGTCATCGTTCTCGGACCCGATGTGGCAGGTCAAGGATCGCAGCATTGCCGGCCTGCGCATTGCCGCGTCGGGGGGCATCGGCCAGGCGCTGTCCCTGGGTGCGCTGGTCGCGGTGCGCCAATCCGATCTCACCGATTGGGTGCTGGGCGTCGTGCGCCGGATGAACAAGGTCAACAACGACGAGGTCGAGGCCGGCATGTCCATCATCGCCGACCGCATGGTGCCGGTTACGCTGCATGCGGTGCGCCAGCCCAAGGACGACATGGGCTTCGTGGTCGACGGCATCGATGTGTCCACGATGGGCGCGCGTTTTCATGGACTCTACCTGCCGCCGCCGTCGCGTCCCGACAAACCGCTGGCCGTCAAGACGCTGATCGTGCCCACGCAGGAATACGCCGAAGGCCGCAACGTCATCCTCACCACCGGGCGCTCGGTCTACACGGTTGCGTTGCGGCAGCTGGTCGAGCAGCGCGCCGACTGGAGCTGGGCCACCATCCAGATCGTCGAGAAGAAGAGCCGCCTGTAGCCCGACACCGCTGCAGGCGAGGCTTTGGCCTCGCATCGACAATGCGCGCATCCAACCTGCGACGCTGAAGCCTCGCCTACAAGGCCGCACCGGTTCCCAGCTAATCCGTCGGGCGGAACTTCAACTCCAGCGTGCGCTGGAAGATTTCTGCGCGCTCCGGCCGTGGCAGCGGCGACGACTTCAATATCGCGCGCTGCACGGCATCGTCGTAGGCCCGCGAGCCGCTCGACTTGCGCAGCGTCGCCTCGATGATTTCACCGGTGGGCAGCTGCACCACGTCGAAAATGGCGGTGGGATTGCCGGCGAGGTCCGGCGGGACGATCACGTTGCCTTTTACCTTGGCCTGGATCCGGCTGATCCATTCGGCATTGGCCTTGGCCAGTGCGGATGCATTGGCCGCTTCACGCGCCTTGTTCTGCGCATCTTTTTCCGCCTGCGCGCGCGATTGCGCTTCCCGGTCGGCCTGCGCCCGCAGCGCGTCGGTTTCGCGCTGCTGGCGCTCGCGCACTTCGGTGGCGCGCTTCTCATCCTGCTTGCGTCGCTCGTCCTGCTTGCGCTTGTCGTCGGCATCCTTTGCGTCGCGCGCTTTCTTGTCGGCCTCTTTCTGGTCCGCCACTTTCTTGTCGTTCTCGGCCTTCTTGCGGCGTTCGTCTTCCTGCTTGGCCTTCAAGGCGATCTCGGCCGCGCGTGGGTCCGCGCGCTCAACCTTCGGTGGAGGCGCGGGCGCGGCCTTGGGTGCGGGTTGTGGAACAGGCACCGGTGCCGGTCGAGGCGTTCGCGCGGGAGCGACTGTTCGAGGACCAACGTGTCGACCTGGGACATTCGGAAGGGTCAGGTTTGTGCCGGGACCGATGGGCCGCGGCGCAGGACCACGTAGAGCACGATGCCTGCGGCAAGCGATCCGACGCTGGTGGATTGTCCCGGCGTCAGGATGCCCGAGAGCGGAGCGGACGTGACCGAGTAATCGCCGCGGAAGAATTCGGTGAAGCTGCGCACGAACGCGTAGGCGATCAGGTACAGCGAG
>JBKJSU010000271.1:0-2724 GCA_046594415.1 Casimicrobiaceae bacterium
TCCGGATGCCGCCGCATCCACGCGCGCACGAACGAGCATTGCGGGATCACCTTCAACCCGTTGGCGGCGGCATAGTCGAGCATGGCCTCGACCAGCGCGCCGGCGATGCCGCGGCCCTCGAGCGCCGGCGCAACTTCCGTGTGCACCAGGTGCAGCGTGTTGCCGAGGCGCTGATACACCGCCTCGCCGTGCATGCCGTCGACGTCGGTCTCGAAGCGATGGCGGTCAAGGTTGTGAACGATATCGATAGGAGGCGCCGCGTCTTGCATCGAATGATCCTGCACGTGAGCGATGAAGGCTCCAATTGTAGCGGTCGCCGCCGGCCCCCGTGCCTTGCGGGCGCCGCGCGGGCGCGCCCGGCGCGGTACCATGCGCGCGGGACGCACACCGGCCGACACCAATGTTCGACATCTCCTTGCGCTCGCTCGACTGGGGCACCCTCTACGTGGCCAGCGAATGGGCCGTGCGTCTGGGCGCGCTATTCTACGTGCCGCAGCGCCGCCCGCCCAATGCCGCGCGGGCGTGGCTGCTGCTGATCTTCTTCCTGCCGTGGGTGGGTCTCCTGCTGTACCTGCTGATCGGCCGCGCGTACCTGCCGCGCCGCCGCCTCGACGTGCAACGGCAGATCTACGAACTGATCCGCACCATCGTCCCGCGCTCCGCGCAGGTCGATTCTGGCGTGGCGCAGGCGGTAACGCCCGAACTGCTGCCTGCATTGCGCCTGGCCGACCAGCTGTCGGAATTTCCGGTGATCGGCGGCAATCGCTTCGACCTGTTGCCCGTGTACGACGCAGCGCTCGACTGCATCGCCGCCGAGGTCGATGGCGCGCAGCGCTACGTGCACATGCTGTTCTACATCTTCGAGGACGATGAGGTCGGACGGCGCATGGCCGACACGCTCGCCCGCGCCGCGCGCCGCGGCGTCAAGGTGCGCGTGCTGATGGATGCGATCGGTTCGCGGGCGGGATTGAAGGGGCTGGGGCCGGGATTGCGCGCCGCCGGCGCCGAGGTGATCGCCGTGATGCCGCTGCGGCTCTGGGGCCCCAATGCGGCGCGCTTCGACCTGCGCAATCATCGCAAGATCGTGGTCATCGACGATGCCTGCGCGTTCTTCGGGTCGCAGAACGTGGTGAGCCCCAGCGCCAACAAGGGCATGATCAACGAGGAGATGCTGGTGCGGGCCACCGGACCGATCGTGCGCCATCTGCACGCAGTGCTGCTCGGTGACCGCTATCTCGAAACGGGCGATTTGCCGCCGGAGTCGGACAGTCTCGATCCGCAGCTGCCGGTGACGGCCGCGACGGGACTGGCGCAGGTGGTGCCGAGCGGACCTGGATACAACGAAGGCACCGCCGAGGCGGTGATGATTGCGCTGATGTACGGCGCGCGATCGCGCGTGGTGCTGACGTCGCCGTATGTGATTCCGAGCGAACCGTTCCTGATTGCGATGTGCAGCACCGCGCGGCGCGGCGTGACGGTGGACCTGATCGTGGATCAGGAATCGAACAAGCCGATGGTGCAGCTGGCGCAGCAGTCGTACTACGACGCAATGCTGAAGGCCGGCGTCAACATTCATCGGCACACCGGCAGCTTCCTGCATGCGAAGCACATGAGCGTCGACGACGATGTGGCGCTGATCGGTTCGTCGAATCTCGACATCCGCTCCTTCGCGCTCAATGCCGAAGTGAGCGTGCTCATCTACGACCGCACGGTGGTGGCGGCGTTGCGGGTGATCCAGGACGGCTACCTCGCGCACACCAACCAGGTCACGTGGGAGGAACGGCGAGCGTTGCCGGCCGGGCGCCGCGCGATGGAAAATCTGGCGCGACTGACCGACTCGTTGTTGTAGCGTACCGTTCCGTTCCGGCTGTGCTGGCAAGATCCTTGCTGGTGTCTTGTGCATTCCAATGTCGAGGCATCCCCGGTGATGCGGTACGCGCAATCTGTCGCGCATCGGCACAGGTTGCCGCAATTCACCGAGCGCAACGTCGTGCCCTTGTCGTCGTCACCCCATCTCGCCGTACCCAATCGCGCCAGCGCCGCACAGCCGGCCGGCGCCGCGCGTGCGCACGAACTGGCGTTCGTGCACCGTGTCTATCGCCTGCGCGTGGTAGGACTGGGTCTGGGCATGCTCTGCGTTGCGCCCGTCCTGTGGCTGCAGGGCAGCGGGTGGTGGTGGCTGCTCCTCGCGTGCAACGGGCTCGTGTGGCCGCACGTGGCGTGCCGCCTGGCCGAGCGCAGCCGCACGCCGCGCCGCGCGGAGGAACGCAACCTGATGGTGGACTCGGCGCTGGGCGGCATGTGGATGGCGGTGATCCAGTTCAACCTGCTGCCGAGCATCCTGCTGCTGACGATGCTGTCCATGGACAAGATCAGCGCGGGTGGGCCGCGGCTCTTGGCGCGCACGTTGGCGTGCCTGTTCGTCACCTGCATGGCAACGTCCGCGCTCCTCGGTTTTCCCGTGGCGCTGGCTACGCCGATGGCGGTGGTGCTGGGTTGCCTGCCGCTACTGGTGGTGTATCCGCTGCTGCTCGGCTTCACCAACCATGCGCTGGCAAGCCGTATCGCGGCGCAGAACCGCCGTCTGGACGAAGTGGGACGCTCCGACGACCTGACCGGACTCGCCAACCGCCGGCATGGCCTGGCCGTGGCGGAAGCCGAGATGACGCGATCGCGCGAAACGGGACGCCCGGTGTCGTTGATCCTGCTCGACCTCGATCACTT
>JBKJSU010000330.1:0-4148 GCA_046594415.1 Casimicrobiaceae bacterium
CGCAGACCGTCCTGGATGATCACCGCCACCTCGAACGCAAACGACGGATCCCACGAGATGCAGTTGGGCACCGTGGCGGAGATGAGATGCGAATGGCCGTCCTCGTGCTGCAGGCCCTCGCCGTTCAGCGTGGTGCGTCCGGCGGTGCCGCCCAGCAGGAAGCCGCGCGAGCGCATGTCGCCGGCGGCATAGGCAAGGTCGCCGACGCGCTGGAAGCCGAACATCGAATAGAAGATATAGAACGGGATCATTTGCACGCCATGCGTCGAATACGACGTGGCGGCAGCGATCCAGTCGCACATGCCGCCGGCTTCGTTGATACCTTCCTGCAGGATCTGTCCGTCCTTGCTTTCCTTGTAAAACATCAGCTGGTCGGCATCCTGCGGCGTATAGAGCTGGCCTTGCTGGTTCCAGATGCCGAGCTGGCGGAACATGCCTTCCATGCCGAAAGTGCGCGATTCGTCCGGCACGATCGGCACGATGTGCTTGCCGATGTTCTTGTCGCGCAGCAGGAGCTGCAGGATCTGCACGAACGCCATCGTCGTCGAGATCTCCCGCTCGTCCGTGCTCTTCAGGAACCGTTCGAACGCCGCGAGTGCGGGCACGACCAGCGGGTCCGCCTTCCGGCGGCGCTGCGGCAGATAGCCGCCCAGTTCCTTTCGCCGCGCATGCATGTACTCGAGTTCGGGCGAGCCCTCGGCGAAGTTGACGTACGGGATCTCCTCCAGCTGGTCGTCCGGCACCGGAATCTGGTAGCGGTCGCGGAAGATGCGCAGCGACTCGGTCGACATCTTCTTCTGCTGGTGCGTGATGTTCTGCGCCTCGCCCGACGAGCCCATGCCGTAGCCCTTGATCGTCTTGGCGAGGATGACCGTCGGCTGGCCCTTGTGATTGGCCGCCGCGTGGAACGCTGCATAGATCTTGTGCGGATCGTGGCCACCGCGGTTGAGGTGCCAGATCTCCTCGTCGCCCCAGTCGGCCACCATTTCCTTCAGTTCCGGCGTGTTGAAGAAATACTCGCGGACATAGGCGCCATTCTTGCTCTTGAACGTCTGGTATTCGCCGTCGAGCGCTTCCATCATCCGCTTCTTGAGCAGGCCCTTCTTGTCGCGCGCGAAGAGCGCCTCCCAATGCGTGCCCCAGATCACCTTGATCACGTTCCAGCCGGCACCGCGGAAGTCGCTTTCCAGCTCCTGGATGCTCTTGCCGTTGCCGCGCACCGGCCCATCCCGGCGCTGCAGATTGCAGTTGACGACAAAGATCAGGTTGTCGAGCGTCTCGCGCGACGCCATGCCGATGGCGCCCATCGACTCCGGCTCATCCATCTCGCCGTCGCCCATGAACGCCCACACCTTGCGGCCGTCGGTCTGCGCAAACCCCCGGTCCTGCAGGTATTTCATGAAGCGGGCCTGGTAGATCGCCATCAGCGGGCCGAGGCCCATCGACACGGTGGGGAACTGCCAGAAATCCGGCATCAGCCACGGATGCGGGTACGACGAAATGCCCTTGCTGTCCACTTCCTGCCGGTAGTTGTCGAGCTGGGCCTGCGTGAGCCGGCCCAGCATGAAGGCGCGCGCATAGACGCCGGTGGACGAGTGTCCCTGCACGAGCACGAGATCGCCACCGTGGGCGTCTGACGGCGCGTGCCAGAAATGGTTGAAGCCAACATCGTAGAGCGTGGCGGCCGACGCGAAACTGGCGATGTGGCCGCCGACGTTGGTGTTTTTGTTGGCGCGCAACACCATCGCCATCGCGTTCCACCGCACGTACGACCGGATCCGGTGCTCGACCTCCTGGTCGCCGGGGATGCGCACCTGCAGTTCGGTGGGAATCGTGTTGATGTACGCGGTATTGGCCGAAAACGGCAGATAGGCGCCGGATTGGCGCGCCGCCTCGATCAGTTGCTCGATCAGGAAATGCGCGCGATCAGGCCCCTCGGCCGCGAGCACGCCGGACAACGCGTCGAGCCATTCGCGGGTTTCCTGCGGGTCGGCATCGTGTTTCATCACATCCATGACGATTCTCCGTGCATCCCGCATGGCCGCGTATCCCGGAACAGCCGGGCATCGGGTCGAGTGGGAAATTCGAGTGTTGAGGGTTGCAGCCACTGCGGATCGGCGCCGTGGTCCATGCCAGGAGCGAAGGCACGAAAGGCGATGCTGACCGGGTCGATTTTAGGGTGCGCGGGCGTTCCTGTATTGCTGCGGTGCGGTAGCAAACACGGGCAAGCGCGTCGTCGGCAATGCTGCCGGCGCGCGCGACGGCGGTTGATCGCTGGTTACCGATGCCCCGATGTTCATTGCCACCGGTCGAATTCGCCGCCTTTTGTGATTTTACCACTAGACGGAAATGATTTCCATTAATTGGTTCGAGAAGTCCGATGCCGATTGCCCGCCAGCAATCCCAGCGCAACCACGCCGCTGACGGCCGCAGCCGCGAGAAAGCCGGCGCGGTAGCTCGCGAAGGCGCCGGCGAGGGCCGCGAAGATGGGGGGGCCCGCCACGACGCCGGCAAAGGTGACAAAGCCCGCAGCGCCGGTGACCGCGCCGGCCATGCCGGGCGGGCAGCGGCGGGCAAGTTCGGATAGCTGGACACCGTTCCAGCCGATGGCCATCCCGCCGTAGATCGCCGCCAGCGGCAGGACCGCCCATGCCGACCACGCGGAGGTGGCGGCCGCCAGCAGCAGGCCGCAGAGCGCCGCCAGCATGCCGATCAGCGTCAGCGTGTGCACCGGAGGCAGCCAGCGATCTGCGACGATGCCCCAGGCGATACGGCCAATCACTGCGCCGAGCGTGGCACAAGTAAGCGCTAACCCAGCGGCAATTAGCGTCCACTCCAGTGACTCGTGCAGGAACACGACCAGGAAGCTGGTGAGGCAGACCTGCACCGACGCGAAGGCGAGGCCCACCAGCGACAATTCGCGCAGTGCCTCCGTCCGCCACACCACGCGCAGCGGCTCCACGACGCTGTGCCAGGACATTGGACGCGCGTCTTGCCGATGCGCGTCCAGCGCCCGCCGGGTGGGTTGCGCCGCCAGCGCCACCACGACGCCCACGCTGGCAGTCGCCAGCAACGCGCCGCGCCAGCCCACGGCCAGCGCCAGCGCCGGCAACAGCGCCCCGCCCAGCGCCACGCCAATGGGCACGCCGGTCTGCTTGATCGAGAAGGTGAGCGCCATCCGGGCGGGCGCCGTGGTGCGCACCAGCACGGCGGATGAGGCCGGCGTGATCGGCCCGTAGCCCATTCCCATGACGAATGCCGCCAGCGCCAGCAGCGTGACGGCGGATGCCGGCAGCAGCGCCACCGTTGCCGTCCCGGCCGCGCACAGCAGCACGCACACCTGCGACACGCGGATGGGGCCGAAGCGGGCGATGAAGCCGCCGCACACGAGGCTGCCGACCATCGCGCCGGCATAGACGAGACCGACGAAGACGCCGATCCACTTGGGGGTGATGCCGAGATCGGCCGCAAGCACCGGGGCGAGCACCGCGGGCGCCGTCGTCGCCAGCGACGTGAAGATCTGAATGGCCAGCGTGGCGGCCAGCGCGACGCGTGCGGTGTGCCGGGCCCGCGCGCTCATCCGCGCCCGGACAGCGCAATCACGCGCCGTTCGGTCACGATCGAATCCACGAGCAGGTCATGCGGGGCGGCCGGGACGGTCGGGACGACCTGCAGGTCGAAGGCGCCGGCAATCCGCGCGACCTGTGGCGACGCCGCGGACAGCAGCCGGTCGTAAAAGCCTCCGCCATAGCCCAGCCGGCGTCCGGAAAGATCGAACGCGACGCCGGGAACCAGAATCCAGTCGATGGCGCCGGCGCCGACCTGCGGCGTGTGGCTCATCGGCTCCGGAATGCCGCGATAGCCGGGCGCGACGTCGCGTTCGATGTCCGTCACGCGATGCAGTTCCAGCATGCGGGTTGTCGTGTTGACGCGGGGCAAGACCACGGTCTTGCCCGCGGCCAGCGCCGCGACAAATACCGGGCGCGTATCCCATTCGCTCTTGTGCGGCAGCGTCAACAGCACGGTGCGCGCGGCCGCAAACGAAGGCGCAATGCAGATCGCTTCCGCGATGCGCAGCGACGCCGCGCGATACGTCGTTGCATCGATGCCGTCGCGCGCGGCGATCATCGTCACCCGCAATGCACGCT
>JBKJSU010000365.1:0-5953 GCA_046594415.1 Casimicrobiaceae bacterium
CGGCCGGCTGGTGCGCGGCCTGGGCAGCGACAACATCGATTTCCGCCTGCGGCAGAGCGACTTCCGCGCCGATGGCCATGCCGCGGGCGCGCCTTGGCTCGGCATGCCCATTGCCGATATCAACACGCGTGATCGCGTGCTGGTGATTGGCAGCTTCCTGCGCAAGGACCAGCCGCTGCTGGCGCAGCGCTTGCGGCAGGCCGCCAAGAAGGGCACCCAGGTTTCGTCGCTGCACTCGGTCGACGACGATTGGCTCGTGCGCCTCGCGCACAAGGCGATCGTGCCGCCGTCGCAGCTGCCGCTGGCCCTGGCCGGCATCGTCGTGGCCGCGGCCAATGCGGCAGGCAAGCCGGTGCCGGCCGCGCTGGAGGGTGTCGCACCCGCCGCCGCCGACATCGCGATTGCTGCCAGCCTGGCCTCGGGCAAGATGCCCGCGATCCTGCTCGGCAATTACGCCGTCCAGCATGCGGAAGCCTCGTCGCTGCACGCGCTGGCACAGGCCCTGGCCGAGATTACCGGCGCCACGCTGGGCGTGCTGACCGAGGCCGCCAATACCGTCGGCGCGCACCTGGCCGGCGCGCTGCCGCAAAGCGGCGGCATGAATGCGCAGGCCATGCTCGACGATGCGCGGCGCGCTTATGTGCTGCTGCATGCCGAAGCGGAGTTCGATTTCGCCAATCCGCGTGCGGCGCGTAACGCCCTCGAGAAGGCGGACCTCGTCGTCGTGATGAGTCCGTTCCGGCATGGCTTAAGCTACGCCGACGTGCTGTTGCCGATCGCGCCGTTCACCGAGACTGCGGGGTCGTTCGTCAACTGCGAAGGTCGCCTGCAGGAATTCCATGGCGTGGTGCCGCCGCTGGGCGACACCCGTCCCGGATGGAAGGTCCTCCGGGTGCTGGGTTCGATGTTGAAGTTGCCCGGCTTCGACGCGGAATCGGCACCGGACGTGCGCCGTGCCGTGCTGGCCGATGGCGCGTTTGCCGCTGCTGCGCTCAACAACGGGACGCGCGTACCGGTCGTCGCGCCGGCCGCGCCGGTGGCAGGTACCGAACGCGTCGCCGATGTGCCGATCTACTTCGCCGATCCGCTGGTGCGGCGCGCGGCGCCGCTGCAGTTGACCGCGGACGCCCGGCCGCCGAAGGCGCGCATGCATCGCTCGCTGTTCGACACCCTTGGACTGGCCGAGGGTGGCCAGGTCAAGGTCACGCAGGGGCAGGGCGAAGCCGTGCTCACCGCCGTGATCGACGCGGGCGTGCCGCCCGGGGTGGTGCGCATTGCCGCCGCGCATCCGTCGACGTGCGGCCTCGAAGGTCTGTCGGGTCCGATTCGAGTCGAGCGAGCCTGACCATGATGGAAATCCTCGCGCCCGTGCAGCAATGGCTTGGTCCGGTGTGGACCGTGGTGTGGACGCTCGTCAAGATCGTGGCGATCGCGATCCCGCTGATCCTGTCCGTGGCCTATCTCACGCTGGCCGAGCGCAAGGTGATCGGCTACATGCAGGTACGCATCGGCCCCAATCGCGTAGGGCCGTTCGGCTTGCTGCAGCCGTTTGCCGACGTGGCCAAGCTGCTGTTCAAGGAAATCGTGGTGCCCACCGGCGCCAACCGCTACCTGTTCTTCATCGCGCCGCTGCTGGCGATCGGTCCAGCGCTGGCTGCCTGGGCGGTGGTGCCGTTCACCGACACGCTGGTGCTGGCCAACATCAACGCGGGCCTGCTGTATGTGCTTGCGATGACCTCGATGGGCGTCTACGGGATCATCCTGGCCGGTTGGGCGTCCAACTCCAAGTACGCTTTCCTTGGCGCGCTGCGGTCCGCCGCGCAGATCGTCTCCTACGAAATCGCGATGGGCTTTGCGCTGATCGGCGTGCTGATGTGCGCCAACAGCCTCAACCTCACGGACATCGTGCGCGGCCAGGAAGGCGGCGCGGCGTACTGGTACGTGTGGCCGTTGCTGCCGCTCTTCGTCGTGTATTTCGTGTCCGGCCTGGCCGAGACCAACCGCCATCCGTTCGACATGGCGGAAGGCGAGTCCGAGATTGTCGCCGGCTTCCATGTCGAATACTCCGGCGTCGCGTTTGCGGTGTTCTTCCTCGCCGAATACATGAACATGATCCTGATCGCGGCGCTGACCGCGCTCATGTTCCTCGGCGGCTGGCTGGCGCCGTGGCCGCTGCTCAACCAGATGACGGTGTTTGGCGTGGCCCCGCTGGGCGACGGTTTCATCTGGCTGGCCGCCAAGATGGCGTTCGTACTGTTGTGCTTCCTGTGGGTGCGCGCGACGTTCCCGCGCTATCGCTACGACCAGGTAATGCGGCTGGGCTGGAAGGTGTTCATTCCGGTCACGCTGGTCTGGATCGTGTTCCTCGGCGCCATGATGCAGACGCGCTTCGCGCCTCTATTCCACTAGGAGAACCCAGTGTACGCACGCGTCAAGGGCTTCTTCGATACCTGGCTGCTCGTCGAGCTGCTGAAAGGCATGTCGTTGACTGGCCGCTACCTGTTCGCGCGCAAGGTCACCGTGCAGTTTCCGGAAGAAAAGACCCCGCAGAGCCCGCGCTTCCGTGGCCTGCATGCGTTGCGCCGATACCCCAACGGCGAGGAACGCTGTATTGCCTGCAAGCTGTGCGAGGCGGTGTGTCCGGCGCTGGCCATCACCATCGAATCCGAGCAGCGTGCCGACGGCACGCGGCGCACCACCCGCTACGACATCGACCTCACCAAGTGCATCTTTTGCGGCTTCTGCGAGGAGAGCTGCCCGGTGGACGCCATCGTCGAGACGCGGATTCTCGAATACTGCGGCGAGAAGCGTGGCGACCTGTATTACACCAAGGACATGCTGCTGGCCGTGGGTGACCGGTACGAGGCGCAGATCGCGCGCGACCGTGAAGAAGACGCGAAATTCCGATGACCTTCGCCACCGCCACCTTTTACATCTTCGCCGCGATCCTCATCTTCGCGGCGCTGCGGGTCATCACCACGCGCAACCCGGTGCACGCCGCGCTGTGGCTCGTGCTGTGCTTCTTCACGGCCTCCGGCCTGTGGATCCTGCTCAAGGCCGAGTTCCTCGCGATCGCGCTGGTGCTGGTCTACGTGGGTGCCGTCATGGTGTTGTTCCTGTTCGTCGTGATGATGCTCGACGTCAATTTCGACAGCCTGCGCACCAACTTCCGCAGCTACGTGCCGGTGGGCGCCACGGTCGGCCTGCTCGTCCTGATCGAGATGGCGCTGGTGCTGATCGGCAGCGGCGTCGGCGGCAGCGAGGCGCCGCCCGAGGCTGCCGGCAGCAATACCAAGGCGCTGGGCAAGCTCATCTATGTCGACTATGTCTATCCGTTCGAAATCGCCGCGGTGCTGCTGCTGGTGGCCATCATCGCGGCCATCGCATTGACGCACCGCAAGCGCCGCGACACCAAGTATCAGGACCCGGGAGACCAGGTAAAGGTCCGCCGCGAGGATCGCGTGCGGCTGCTCAACCTGCCTTCGGAAACCAGGGAATGACCGGGGCGGGGGGGCGGCGCGTTGGCGCTTTCCTCCGCCGCGACAAGAGAGCAACAGGGAAATGATGTCGTCACTCCTCACCGCGCCTACGCTGGCGCACTACCTCGTGCTGGGCGCCGTCCTGTTCGCCATCAGCATGGCGGGCATCTTTCTCAATCGGAAAAACGTGATCATCATCCTGATGGCGATCGAGTTGATGCTGCTCGCGGTCAACATGAACTTCATCGCGTTCTCGCGCTATCTCGGCAACATGGATGGGCAAGTGTTCGTGTTCTTCATACTGACCGTAGCGGCGGCCGAATCGGCGATCGGGCTGGCCATCCTGGTGCTCTTGTTCCGCAATGCCGGCACCATCAATGTCGACGACCTCGGCAAGCTGAAGGGTTGAGGCGACGACAATGACGATGCAAGGTCTTTACCTGCTGGTTCCCATGGCGCCCTTGCTGGCCGCCGTGGTCGTGGGACTCTTCGGCACCAGGATGCCGCGGCCGGCGTCGCATTGGCTCACGATCATCGGCGTGGCCGTGGCCTTCATCGCGTCCTTCGTGATCTGGCGCGACGTCAACGCCGGCAATACGTTCAACGGCGACCTCTACACGTGGATGCTGTCGGGCGACGTCAAGATGGTGATCGGCTTCCTGATCGATCCCCTGACCACGACGATGATGCTCGTCGTGACCTTCGTGTCGCTGATGGTGCACGTGTACACGGTCGGCTACATGGCGGACGATCCGGGCTACTCCCGCTTTTTTTCGTACATTTCGCTCTTCACGTTCTCGATGCTCATGCTGGTGATGAGCAACAATTTCTTGCAGCTTTTCTTCGGCTGGGAGGCAGTGGGGCTCGTATCCTACCTGCTGATCGGCTTCTGGTTCACGCGTCCCACGGCCATCTACGCCAACCTGAAGGCGTTCCTGGCCAATCGGGTGGGGGACTTCGGCTTCATCCTCGGCGTGGGCCTGGTGCTCGCTTATTTCGGCACGATGGACTACGCCACCGCATTCGCGAAGGCGCCTTCGCTGGCCGATGCGAAGATCATGCTGTGGAGCGGCCACGAGGTCTCGCTGCTGTCGGTGACCTGCATCTGCCTCTTCATCGGCGCGATGGGCAAGAGCGCGCAGGTGCCGCTGCATGTATGGCTCCCGGATTCGATGGAAGGCCCCACGCCGATCTCGGCGCTGATCCACGCGGCCACGATGGTCACCGCCGGCATCTTCATGGTGGCGCGGATGAGCCCGCTGTTCGAACTGTCCGACACCGCGCTGTCCTTCGTCACCGTTATTGGCGCCACGACGGCGCTGTTCATGGCCTTCCTCGGCATCATCCAGAACGACATCAAGCGGGTCGTGGCCTACTCGACGCTGTCGCAGCTCGGTTACATGACGGTCGCGCTAGGCGTGTCGGCCTACTCGGCCGCCATCTTCCACCTGATGACGCACGCGTTCTTCAAGGCGCTGCTGTTCCTCGGCGCCGGCTCCGTGATCATCGCGCTGCACCACGAGCAGGACCTGCGCAAGATGGGCGGGCTGCGCAAGTACATGCCCATCACCTACATCACTGCGGTGATCGGGTCGCTGGCGCTCGCGGGCATTCCGCCGTTCGCCGGGTTCTTCTCGAAGGACGCGATCATTGAGGCGGTGCAACTGTCGACGATTCCCGGTCACTCGTACGCCTACTTCGCAGTGACGGCGGGCGTATTCATCACCGCCTTCTATTCGTTCCGGATGTTGTTCCTGGCCTTCCACGGCGCGCCGCGCTTCGACACGAGCGCGCACGAACACGGCCACGATGCCGGGCATGCGGACACGCATGGCACGGTGGCCGACCCCGATCGCCAGTTCCATCCGGTGGGGCACGTGGACGAGGAGCCGGCGGACGATCACGGCCATCACGGGGGCCCGCCAAAAGAGAGCCCGTGGGTGGTGACGGTGCCGCTGATCCTGCTGGCCATCCCGTCCGTCTTCGCCGGCTTCGCCTACATGGAGCCGATGCTGTTCGGCGATTTCTTCGGCCAGGCCATCGTCGTGCGCGAGTCGCATGCCGTCATGTGGAAGTTGAAGGACGAATGGCACGGCGTTGCCGCATTCATCCAGCACGGCGTGATGAGCCTGCCGTTCTGGCTCGCTATCGCCGGCATCGCCGCCGCGTGGTATTGCTACCTTGTCAATCCGGCGCTGCCGGCGCGACTTAAGGAGCGCGCGGGGTTCCTCTATACGCTGCTCGACAACAAGTATTACTTCGACAAGTTCAACGACTGGTTCTTCGCCGGCGGTTCGCGACGCATCGGCGGCGCGCTGTTCAATGTCGGTGACCGCATGCTGATCGACGGCTTGCTTGTCAATGGTTCCGCGCGCGCGGTGGGATGGCTCTCGTCCGTGCTGCGCCAGCTGCAATCGGGTTACGTCTATCACTACGCCTTCACGATGATCATCGGCCTCTTCGCGCTGCTGACG
>JBKJSU010000481.1:0-3340 GCA_046594415.1 Casimicrobiaceae bacterium
GCATACAGCTTGGCCCCGGTGACCTTGGCCACGCCGTCGATGCGGCCGCGACCGCCGACCGCAGGGTTCCATTGCGCCCGCCCGGGCAGTGTCTCGCGCGTCGCGAAACCTGGCACGGCGGCCATATTCAGTGGTGAAAATGTCAGAACGATGCCGCTGCCGGCCACCACTTTCACGAATTCGCGCCGCGATAGTTCCATGCCCCCGCCTCTCTGTTTGCGCACCACCCGGTACCCGCGTAGCAATGCCCGTGGCACCAAGCAAGAAACATTCTCGCCCCGTCCCAAATATCGCATATAGCGCATTGTCCGGCACTGAACCCACGCCATGGTATGAAACTTGCAAATGGCGCTGACCAGTTTCGTAACTGGGTGCGTGCGTGCGCGTGGTACCCATCCTTGGAGAGCATCGATGAAACGAGTCTGCCTGGCCGCAGCGTTGGTGACGCTATGCGTTACATCCAGCATCACCGCGGCAACCGCCGCGCTACCCGTCGAACTGCAAAGCCTGGTCGGCTCGCCGGCGCGGCCCGCGGGTGACGTTGCCACGCAGAACATCCTCCAGCTCAACAAGTCGATGTTCGAACTCTACGGCGACGCCGCCAGGATTTTTGCTGGCAACATCCGCAGCCGGCATCCGATCATCCTTGGTCTCTTCTCCGGCGCCGGCGGCCGCTTCATCCTTTACCGTCCCGGCATGCCGCCGCTGGAGGCACCGCAAGTACCACTGACGTACCAGCTGCTAAAGTCGGTGGGGCACAGCACGATGGCCATCTCCGAAATCGTGCTGCCCTATGTCGACAACCCGGCCGACACGTCGTGGCGCGGCTCGATGCTGTCGTATCGCAGTCGCATGCAGTCGGCGCTCGACACCCTCGATGCGTTGCCGATGCAAGCCGACTGGCGCGACAACAACCGCGCCATCCTGCGCAACAACATCGCGTTCATGGACGCGTGCCTGGCCAAGGGCGTGATCACCTATGACGCGCTGCTGGCCTTCGGCAAGCAGCAAGCGCCGCTCCTGAAACTCGACGTGGCATGGGCCGCGGAAACGCAGGTGGCGCACTGGATGGACGTGCTCGCCGAGTGGAAGAAAATGCTCGGCCCCGACTGGGACAAGACCTACGCGGCCAGCAACACGATCTACGTGGCGCGCCAGAACAACGTGATCTTCAGCGTGCTGGCGCAGTTCTTCGGGCCGGAGGCCATCAACGACCGGCTGCTCCTGATCGAGACGGTGTCGTTCACCACCACGCCCGACGACATGCTCGAGTCGCTCACGCGCATCATCGCGGACCGTTCAGTGGGCCAGGTATTCTTCGGCGCCTACCACCTGATGGACTACGAATTGATGGGCGGCAACGGCCGCAAGGCGATCATCGCCGAGAGCGCCAAGCGCGGCATGACGCCGTTCCTGCCGTCGCTGGTGCCGTTCGGTTCGAAGCAATGGCCCACGCTGATCACGCCGGGACCCGGGCCTGCGACGATCGACGATTTGTTGCCTTAGGACTTGCGCGGCGAAGCGCGAGGCTGTGGGATGTTGGTCACCGCGGCCCTGTTGTAGGGCGAGGCTGCAGCCTCGCCTACTGCTTCACCGCCCCCGACGTCATGCCGCTGACCAGGAACGGCTCCAGCAGCAGGAACAGCACCAGCATCGGGATCAGCGACACCACGCCGGCCGCCATCAACGCCGGCCACTCGACCAGATATTCGCCGACGAACGACTGCAGGCCCACGGTGACGAGCCAGTTGTCGGGCTTGGTGACCAGCGTGCGCGCGAACACGAATTCCGACCACGCGACGATCGCGAGGTAGATGCCGCATGCGGCAAGCCCCGGCCGCGCCAGCGGCAGCACGATGTACCAGAGCGCCTGCATGTCGGTGCAGCCGTCGATCTTCGCCGCCTGTTCCAGCTCGCGCGGCAGCGTGTCGAAGAAGCCCTTCATCATCCAGGTGGCAAACGGCACGCCCACCGCGATGTTGGCGATCACGAGGCCGGCGAGATTGTCGATCAGGTGCAGCGTGGTGAACATCACAAAGAACGGGATCACGATCAGGCTGCCGGGAAGCATCTTCGACAGGAGCAGCGTGGCGCCGGCCACGCGCTGCGCAGGCGTGTGAAAACGCGACAGGCTGTAGCCGGCGAGTGTGGCGATGGTCAGGCTGATGATCGTGGATCCGGCCACCACCATCGCGCTGTTGCCAATCCAGCGCAGTATCGGACGCCGGGTGAACACGTCCACGTAGGCGGCGAACGACATCTGGTCGAATGGCGGAATGAGCGGCGGCTGCCGCGACAGCACCAGACTCGACGGCAGTACGGAGGTCACCAGCATCCAGTACACCGGAAACAGGATGATGCCCACCATCAGCAGCGCGAGACCCAGGAAGGCGTACCGGTGCCAGCGCCGCGTCATCGCCGCTCCTCGCGCAGCCACCGCTGGCCCAGCAGCACGACGACGGCCGCCACGACGATCATCACCACGCCCAGCGCCGCGGCGGTGCCGAAGCGGAAGCTTGAGAACGCTTCGCGATAGAGAAGGATGCCGAGCGTCTCGGTGGCGCCCGCGGGTCCGCCACCGGTGGACGCGAAGATGATATCAAACTCGCGAAAAGTCCACAGCGCGTTCAGCAGCACCGCCAGCATGGCGGGACCCTTGATGCCCGGCCACGTCACGTGCACGAACTGCTGCCAGGCGGTGGCGCCGTCGACGCGCGCGGCCTCGTAGAGCGACAGCGGAATCGACTGCAGCGCCGCCAGCATCGTGATGGCGAAGAACGGGAAGCTCTTCCATACGGTGGGCAGGATCACGGCGAACATCGCGGTGTCCGCATCGACGAACCACGCGAGATCGGTGTGCAGCAGCCCCAGCCGGCGCAGGATCGAATTGATCACGCCGTAGGACGCGTCGAACATCCACAGGAAGTTGATGCTGACGATCACGCCGGGCACCGCCCACGGCATCAGCAGCAGGCTGCGCAGCCAGCGCCGCGCGGGAAAGGCGCGGTGGAACAGCAACGCGGCGATCAGTCCGATGAAGAAGGCCGGCACCAGCGTACCCACCGTATACACGGCCGAATGGACAAACGCTTCCCACGTCGTCGCGTGCCCCAGCACCCGCTCGAAGTTGGCAAGGCCGAGCGGCTGCGTGAGAAGCCGCGAAAGTTCGAGCGACTTGCCCGGCCGCAGGCTCATCTGCAGGATCACCCACAGCGGCCACGCCACCAGCAATGCCACCGCGAAGAAGGCCGGCGCCAGCAGCCCGTACGCCAGCCACCGTTCGCGGCGCCGCAACCGTACGCGCGGTACCTTGGGCGTGGTCATGAGCGGGACGGTTGGA
>JBKJSU010000532.1:0-5218 GCA_046594415.1 Casimicrobiaceae bacterium
GAATTCGCGCGTGAAGATGTCGTGCGCCAGCCGGTCGCGCGTGACGCCACCCGCCGCTTCCGCGAGACGGATTTCGATCATCTGCCGTGGATAATTCCACTCGTAGACCGCCGCCGCAGTGTCGAGGCCTTCATAACACTGCAGGCGCACCAGCGGCTTGACCAACGCCGCCGCCAGCACCTTGGCGATTTCTGTCTTGCCTACGCCGGCCTCGCCTTCGAGGAACAGCGGACGCTTCAACTTCAGCGCCAGGAATACCGCCGTCGCGAGGCGGCGCTCGGCCACATAGTCGTGCGCGGTGAGCAGGTCGAGCGTGGCGTCGACCGTGGCAGGAAGAGGCGTCGGTACCGGTTGCGCGGGCATTGCGGTCAATCGCTGGTGATCGGGATGACCCCCAAGCATACCAAGGTCCCGACCTGCGGGCTGCCGCGTCCAAGAACAGGTGCGCCGACATGCCATCGCCGCCGGGTACCTGCGCGCCCGGCGGCGATGCACTTGGTTGGCTACGAAAGACTCAGGACTTGTAGAACACGTAGTCGGCCTGATACGGCACTGTCTTCTTCATGCCGGCCGTGGCCGCCGTGCAGGGGTCGGAAGGCGCGACGCCACCCTTAGTGTTCACGCGCTGGATGTAGGTGACGCCCAGCATCGACCCGGCACCCATCGCCGGTTCAGCTTTGACGAGTTGCAGCGGAATGCTGCCCGGCGTGCCGGGGGCCACGGCCACCTGCTTGCCGGTCACCTTGCTGCCGTCCATCGACTCCCACGTCGGCCCGCCGTAATACTTGCCCACTTCCTTCTGGGTCTTGGCGTCCATCAGCTTGGCCATCGGCCCGGCGAAGGTCCACTCGAATGCCATTGCATCCGCGGCCTTGGCCTTGCATTCGTAGGTGAGTTCGCCCACGCCCACGGCGGTCATGGCGGCGGTATGGCCGGCCGGCACGCGCACGGCTTCAGGCAATTCCATGCCCTGCCCCATCACGGTCAACGGCAACATGAAACAGGCGGCAACGGCTACGGCGATCGACTTGCGCATTATTCTTCCTTCCCAATGGTGGGCAATAAGCCCGATACCCTCCATACGGAGGCCCGGCGGGATTGGATGCAACGACCGATCAGTGGTGAACGGATGCGGGAGATAGGCCAGGCCGTATTCCGGCCGGCGCACGGTCACGACCGCGGTCGGACGCTCCAGCTTCGGGATGTATTCGATCGTCGTCTTCCAGAAGCATGGTCGCGACTGTGCGCATTTAATGCCATCGGCGACGGCCTTCTGTAGGACGCCAACGCAATGGGGGATCAAGGGCGACGTAGGACGACCTTGAATCCCGACAATTGTCGTGCAACGGAGACGTCTTGTGACATCAATCTTCAGGGCCTACCCTGCGCAACTTCAGTCCGCGTCGAGCCCAAACACAATGACCGCATTTCAAAAGTATGTCCCGATGTCATTGGTGGCGATGATCTGCATTGCGCCGTCGCTCATTCAGGCCCAGACCATCAGCGCGTCGGTCGGCAATCCGTATCGCGAGATTGTCGATCAAGGACGCATGACCGGCCAGGTATACATCGAGTACTCGTCCTACATTCCTTTGGCACCCGAGTGCACGTTTCCGGTCGCCTATACCCGCACGGGAAACCACCTGACGTTCAGTGTCATCGGCACGGCCAGTGCCGTGGCGCCGCCGTGCTCCCGCGCCGCACCCGTGGATCTGGGAACCTTGGCGCGCGGCACCTATGCGCTCACTGCGCGCTTCTCCGATGCGCAAGGTCGTGTCATATCGAATTTCGAATCGACCTTCGAAGTACTGCCACTTGCCGGTCGCTGCGATTCACTGCCGATGCAGAATCCGCAGCTGGTGGTTCTGCACAAGACGATGACGGCGCCTCAACTCCGCGCGCGGGTGGCGTCCGACCCTGCCTATGCGCAGCGCCTTGGCAACCCAACGATCGATGCGCGCGAATTGCTGCTGGACACGAGGAGCTACGCGCTGGTCGACTATCCGACTCTTCAAAGTCGCGTGGAAAGTGCCGCGCTGCTGGACCAGACCGGCGAGTTTCTCAACGTTTCACAAAATTCCTATGCGTGCTTTTCGGTTTCGCCCCCCGACACCGTCGGCCGAGTCGTGGAGTTCTACAACGCGCGGCTCGATCATTACTTCTACACTGCGGATGCCGGCGAGATCGCAACGCTCGACGTGGGTGGCATCGCCGGCTGGAAGCGGACCACGCTGGGCTTTCGGGTTATCGTAAGCCCCGGATGCCTTGTTGGCGGTAACGCCGTCTACCGCTTCAACGGCATCCCGGGTGTAGGCCCCGATTCACACTTCTTCACGCAGGACCGCGCCGAATGCTACGTGGTCAACAAGAGCGAGCGCTGGGCACTTGAGGGCATTCCATTCTTCGCTTCGAAAGTCGGTCCGGACGGTGCATGCCCGTTCCCGTCAGGACAGGTGCCGCTCTATCGCGCCTGGCGGCCGTTTGGCGATTCCAACCATCGCTTTGCGACGGACCGCGCGGTGATTGCGTCGATGGTGACACAGGGATGGATCGACGAGGGACCGGTGATGTGCGTTGAGAAGGGCACTGGATGATCCGCCCGGCGATCTCCGCACTGGTCATTGCAGCGCTGCTGCACGCAGCGGATGGCCGGAGCGCGGCGTGGGAAGAGATGGGTCCCACGGGTGGCATGGTTACTGCCGTCGCCGTGAATCCCGCCGGCACAACCAAGATGTATGCATTGAGTGGTACGCGCGTATTGGCGTCTCCCGACGCAGGCGTCACCTGGCGCGAACGACCTACTCCAACAGGCTGCACGCCGTCGTCCACGTCATCCGACTTGCAGGTAAGGCCCGACGGTGTTGTCTTCGTCAACTGCAACGGGCGCAACCTGCGCAGCGATGATGAAGGCAGAACCTGGCTGCTTGTCGGCGGGAACGGGTTCACGTTCGACGTGCCGCTGGTGTTCGACCCGCGCAATTCCAGGCGTGCCGTGGTGCGTCGGGCAACGTATCAACCCGCCTCCATCGCCTTCACCGACGATGATGCCAACACGTTCACCGCGCCAATCATGGCCATCGATGCGCCTGTTCCGTCGCTGCTGGCATGGGACCTGCGGTATCCGGATCGCCTGGTGGGCATTGGTGTGGAGTTGCATTCGGACACGGGTGGCGACGATGTCACCGTCCTTTACCAAAGTAATGACTACGGTGCGCACTGGACCCGCATCGCAACCGTAGGTCCGATTTGGGGCCCGCGGATTTGCTTCCCGCGCACGTTCCTCGTGGATGCACAGCATCGAATGTTTGTGCACGCGGATTGCGGTCTTTTTCGTTCCTTGGATGGCGGAAGCACTTGGCAGAAATTGAACGACCCTGCCGACTACGCGTTTGCGCGATTGGTGCCAGACCCGACCAACACGGAACGATTCCTGATCATTGCGGCCGGCGAAAAAGTAAGCGAATCGCTGGATGCTGGCGTCACCTGGAGCGGGGTGCCCGTGGCACCGGATTACGTCCTGGATATTGCCATTGCTCCCAGTGGGCAACTCTTCGCCGCCACGGTCAAAGGCGTATTCCGCTTCGACGCTGCGCTGCGGTCCTGGGAAGACCGCAATGGCGGATTGCACGCGCGGGCCTTGCAGGCCGTCGAGCCCGCGCGAGGCGTCGGGGTGACTCTCTCGGGATTCCGCCTGAACAATTCCACTGGCAATTTTCGCTCCGTTGACGGGGGAGCGTCATGGACGGGGCTGGCCTTCGACAGGGGCAATCCGGTTGAATTGAGGCGCAACGCCAACGTGCCGAATTCCGTATTTGCGGCAATGGACAGCGGCGCGTTGTACAAGAGCACGGACGGCGGTGCATCCTGGACGGAGGTAAGCACGCAATGGCAGCCCACCGGGCTGTCGGAACTGATCGTGAGCGTCGCCCCCATCGGACCCCAGCCGGGATTGGTGTACGGCGTCTATCGCACCTGTGAAATTGCGGACCACTATTGCGCCGCGGGCGCGCAAGGCGCGGCCAGAAGCGTCGATGGCGGCAAGTCGTGGGTCCGCGCGAATGCTGGCATCGAGAGTCTCTTCGTCGACCGTGTCGTGCCAAGTCCGGCCAACGGGCAAGTCGCCATGCTAGGAACTTCCGGTGGCATCTGGGTGACCCTGGATGGCGGCATTCATTGGGACAAGCGCGGCCAGGATTATGGACGGGTGGTGCCCGATCCGTTCGATCCGGCACGTTGGTACGCCGTCAGTAGCGGCTACACCATCCAGGTGACGACGGACGCAGGCTTGCACTGGACGCCACTGGGCACACCGTGGCTCATATCCCCGTCGTTCGAACTGCTGGTCGACCCACAGGATCCGCAGCGCCTTTATGCCGTGGGTACGCGCGCCGATATCAGCCTCAGCATGGATCGCGGCATCACTTGGGCAATCGTCGTGGCGCCTTCCGCAACGCTGGCGCTCGCGCCCTTTTCTGCCCGCCTTGGCCCGGAGACGGTCACCACCATCTACGCCGCAGGTTCACAAGGCGTGGTGAAAAATGTGGTCGCCACCGCATCAGTGCCCATCGTCGCCAAAGCCATCGAATTCTATCGAGCGAGTGCTGATCACTATTTCATCACCACCGACAATCAAGAAATTGCGAAGCTGGACAGCGGCGCGCTCAGCGGATGGACGCGGACGGGCCTGTCATTCAACGTGTTCGTGAATGGGAAGGATGCCAGCTTCGAGGTCTCGCCCGTCTGCCGGTTCTACGGTCGTCCCGAGAAGGGACTCGACTCGCATTTCTACTCGGCGTCCCCGGCCGAGTGCCAGGCGGTGCGCGATCGATTCGCCGATGCATGGATCGACGAGTCTCCATCCGTTTTCGGCGTTCCGTTACCCAGCTTCGTCGAAGGCTTGTGCCCGAACGGCACGACGCCGGTCTATCGCCTCTACAACAATCGCGCCGACGCCAATCACCGGTATGTGATGTGGCCGACAGTTCGCGAGACGATGATCGCGCTTGGCTGGAAGCCCGAGGGGTATGGACCATCCGGTGTCGCAATGTGCGCGCTGTGGTGACGCCCGCGCAGTACGCCATTTCCATCCACCACCCAGGCTCCAGGCGTACAAACATCGCGGCGGCCACGTGGCCGCCGCGACGTCCTCCGTCGACATGAAGCTACCCTAACCTGCCGCCACCACCGCCCGCCCCGCCAACACCGGAATCAGATGCGC
>JBKJSU010000600.1:0-7214 GCA_046594415.1 Casimicrobiaceae bacterium
TTCTTGATCACGAACTGCGCGCCTTCCAGTCCTTCCTGGTAGTCGATTTCCGCGCCGACCAGGTACTGGTAGCTCATCGGGTCGATCAGCAGCGTGACGCCGTCCTTGCTCATCGCCGTGTCGTCCTCGTTGGTGACCTCGTCAAAGGTGAAGCCGTACTGGAAGCCGGAACAGCCGCCGCCGGACACGAATACCCGCAGTTTCAGTTCAGGGTTGCCTTCCTCGGCGATCAGCGTCTTGACCTTGGCCGCAGCCGAATCGGTAAAGACCAGGGGGGCGGGCATCTCGTTCATTGCGTTCATCGTGGACTCCGTTGCGGGCTTGCCCGCGGTTCAACATGTGCGTGACGGGGAAAAGCGTTTGCTGCAAATTAGGGAATGCGGAATCAGTTGGACCCGGCACGTTTCAGTTCGACCACGCTCGCGGTGCCCGGCTCAGCGTGATGCAACCGGCCCTGGACAACTGCTCCCACGTGCATTTCGAGCGTCTTATACTCGATATCGCCGATGATGCGTGCTTTTGCCTGCAATTCGAGATAATCGTTGGCAGTGACCGGGCCATTGACCATGCCGTTGACCACCACATGCGACACATTGATTTCGCCGTCCACGCGCGCCTGCTCGCTGACCACCAGCGTGCCGGTTTCGCCGTTGGCGGTGGTCACATTGCCGCGAACGACGCCGTCGATGCGCAGGCCGCCGGTGAACGCCACGTCGCCGCTGACCGTGGTGCCGGCGCCGATCAGGCAATCGATGCGTTTTTGCGGCGGTGCGTGCTTCTTCCGTTCGAACATGGTGTCTCCCTAGCCCACAGTCAAGGTGCGCGCGGCGCGCGGGGCGCTCTGGCCGGCCTCGTAGGCTCGTGCCGAAACTCCCGTCACCCGGGCCCCGGCGGGCACCCGAAACCGACCTTCAACCCGCTGATAATACTTGAACTTGAGGGTAAGCGTCGATGCCGTCGCCGGGTCGTCGTCAGGGAGCAGGATGATTTTTGGCACCGCGCCCGCCCAGGCGCCGGCGGCAAGGGTGGCCTGTAGCACGACGTTGCCGCTGAATTCGTCATTGGGATTGCCGCCGCGCACGACCAGGACGCTGTACCGCCACATGTCTTCGCCGTCGGGTTCGACCGTCAGCCGCTGGATCTGCAATCCAACCGTCTTGCTCGAGTCCGACACGAGTTTTTGCAGGAACGCGAGTTCCTCTTTCAGCTGCGCGTTTTCGCCGGCAAGCTCGGTGGCCTGCTTGGTCAGCGCTTCCTGCGTGCCGCGATTCATCGACTGCTCGCTCTCCAGCGCCGAATTGCGCGCGCGCAGCTCCGTTGCTTCGTCACGGTACTTCTCGACGTCCGCCTCGAGCGTGGTCAGCCGCTGTTCGATTTCCTTGCGGTTGAAGCCGCCGAAGATCTGCCCGAAGTCGAAGCCCCACCACCACATGCCCGCGATGACCACGAGCAGCGTCGCCAGCAGCGCGCCGCGACTCCACCACGGCAGGTGCGTGCGCACCGCCATTTTCGGGGCGGAAATGCCGAAGTGCTGGCGCACCTTGCGCCACCAATTTTGGGCCGGCACGGTGGAAGCTTTCCTACGGCAGGACCGGCGGGCTTTGAAGCCCCGCGGTTTCGGGGAGGCCGCACATCAGGTTCATGTTCTGCACCGCCTGACCCGCGGCACCCTTGACGAGATTGTCCTCGACCACGAGGACCGTGACCATGTCGCCGCCGCCGGGCCGATGCACGGCGATGCGCGCGACATTGGAGCCGCGCACGCTGCGCGTCTCGGGCATCGATCCGGCCGGCATCACATCGACGAACGGTTCACCTGCGTAGCGTTGCTCGAACAGCGCCTGCAGGTCGACCTCGGTCCTGGTGAGCCGCGCATACAGCGTCGAGTGAATGCCGCGGATGATCGGCAGCAGATGTGGCGTGAAGACGAGGCCCACCGGCGTCTTGCTGTGGGCCGCCAATTCCTGCACGGTTTCGGGATGATGCCGATGGCCACTCACGCCATAGGCCTTGAAGTTGTCCGAGGTCTCGGCCAGCAGGAGGGAGAGCTCCGCCTTGCGGCCCGCGCCCGACGCACCGGACTTGCAGTCGGCGATCAGGTGCGCAGTATCCACGATGCCCGCGTCGAGCAGCGGCATGAAGCCCAGCTGCATCGAAGTGGGATAGCAGCCCGGGTTGCCGACGATGCGCGCCTTGCGAATGGCTTCGCGATGGAATTCCGGCAGGCCGTACACCGACTCGGCGAGGAGATCGGGGCAGGTGTGCGGCATCTTGTACCACTTCTCGAACACCGCCGGATCGCGCAGCCGGAAGTCGGCGGCGAGGTCGATGATCTTCACGCCTGCGTCCACCAGCCCGCGCGCCTGGGCCATCGCGACGCCGTGCGGCGTGGCAAAGAACACGACGTCGCAACTCTTGAGGTCGGTGGCGTCCGGCGCGGTGAACACGAGGCCGTCGTAGTGGCCGCGCAGGCTCGCGAACATGTCGACCACGCGCGTGCCGGCGTCGCCGCGCGACGTGATGGCGCGCACTTGCGCCTGCGGGTGCATCGCGAGGATGCGGAGCAATTCGACGCCGGTGTAGCCGGTGCCGCCGACAATGCCGATCTTGACCATTGTGTGACCTCGTATCGGGGAAGGGCGATTCTAGCGGAAACGCGAAAAACCCCGCGCCAATCGAAAAAAGCAAAAGGCCGCCTCGACGGCGGCCTCTTGCGTGCAGCGGGTTCGGCGAAAGCGCTTAGCGCTTCGAGAACTGCTTGCGGCGGCGCGCCTTGTGGAGGCCGACCTTCTTGCGTTCGACTTCGCGCGCGTCACGCGTGACCAGCCCCGCCTTTGACAGCGTGGGCTTCAACTGCGCGTCGTAGTCCATCAGCGCACGGGTGATGCCGTGGCGCACCGCACCGGCCTGCCCCGATTCGCCGCCACCGCGGACGTTGATCATGATGTCGAACGTGGCGGTGTGGTTGGTCAGCACCAGCGGCTGGCGCGCGACCATGCGGCCCGTTTCGCGGGCGAAGAACTCATCGATCGGCTTGTCGTTGACGACGATCTTGCCCGATCCCTGTTTCAGGAAAACCCGCGCCACCGACGTCTTGCGGCGGCCCGTGCCGTAGTAATAGTTGCCGATCATGGGAATCCGTTCTTCGATTCGCTAATTGAAATTGGATGGTTACTTGACGGGGTCGAGCGGCTTCGGCTGCTGCGCCGAATGCGGATGCGCCGGACCCGTGTAGTACTTGAGCTTCTTCAGCATCGCATAGCCCAGCGGGCCCTTGGGCAGCATGCCGCGGACGGCCTTTTCGAGCGCCCGGCCCGGGAACCGCGCCTGCATCTTGCTGAAGTTGGTCGTGTAGATGCCGCCCGGGTAGCCCGAGTGGCGATGGTAGAGCTTGTCCTCGGCCTTGTTGCCGGTGACGCGCAGCTTCTCGACGTTGGTCACGACGATGAAGTCGCCCGTGTCCATGTGCGGCGTGTAGATGACTTTGTGCTTGCCGCGCAGCCGCAGCGCGATCTGGCTGGCGAGACGGCCCAGGATTTGATCGGTGGCGTCGACGACGAACCAGTCCCTGGTGATGTCGGTGGGCTTGGCGGAGAAGGTCTTCATGGTGCGGTTCTCAATGGATGTTCGGTCAGCAAAGTCCGCTATCGTACTATTTCCGGGGCCTTTTCGTCAAGAATTTGGCCCGGCCGGCCGCCAAACAGGCAAAAAGAAGGCGCGATCCGGAGACCGCGCCTTGAAGATTCCACCATAGGAGGAGAATGGAGGAATGCGTCCGCGGTGCCGAAGGAGGAGTACGGCGAGGCCGCAGACGCAAGGATATTGGCATATTGCGATGCACAATTCAAGCGGATTTGCTGCATGGCAACATGAACAGAGTTTCAGCCCGGCGTGAGCAGCATCCGAGTGTGTGCGCACACTAACTTGCCAGGCCTTACCCGCAACGAAAGGACACCGGACGTGGAAACAAGAATCAAATGGATCGAGGGCATGACCTTCATGGGCCAGGCCGGCTCCGGGCACGCGGTCGTGATCGACGGGTCGCCGGACCATGGCGGCCGCAATCTCGGCATGCGCCCGATGGAAATGCTGCTCACCGGCATGGCCGCCTGCACGGCCTTCGACGTCGTGCTGATCCTGAAGAAGGGCCGGCAGCCGCTGGCCGACTGCGTGGTCACCGCCAAGGCGCAGCGCGCGGCCGAGGACCCCAAGGTGTTCACGCACATCCACCTGGTCTATACGGTGGCCGGCCGCGGCCTCGACCCGAAGCAGGTCGAGCGGGCAGTCAAGCTGTCCAAGGAGAAGTACTGCTCGGCCACGATCATGCTGGCCCGGACGGCGGAAGTGACCTACGAAATCGTCATGGTCGACGGGGAGCGGGTTCCGCTGGCGGCACCGTAAAGCCGCGTACGGTCACGGTGGCCGTCGCGCTGACCGCGCGCCCCTGCGCATCCGTGAAGCGCAGCGTCACCGGAATCTGCTCGCCGTTGCGCAGGTCGCGATCGATGTCGAGCAGCCGCAGGTGGTTGCCGCGAAAGGCGAGGCGCGTGGGTGTCCCCGGCACCACCGGCACGGTTGCCACGACCGTTTCGTCGGCGCCGTCGGTGCCGGCCACTGTCACGATTTCGATCGCGCGGGCCGCCGGCGTCGTGGCGTCCGTCAACGTGAGCGCTGCATCGCTCTTGATGTCGACGTAGGCGCGCGCGCGGGCCTGTCCGGCCAGCGCCGGACGCATCCACGCGCTGTTCAGGTCGATGGCCGGTGACTGCGCGCCGGCATCCACGGCAACGCCAAGCGCAGCCGCCGCCAGCAGCTGCCGTGCGACGCGTGAAAACTGCGGCAGCAGTGCGCCGGTTCGCATCAGCTCTCGTTGAGCAGGCGAATGAGGCTCGACGTGTCGGCGCGGCCGTCGCCCCGGCGCTGCAATTGCGCATAGAACTGGTCGACGATCGCGGTCACCGGCAACGCGGCACCGTTGGTTCGTGCCTCGGCGAGGCAGATTGCGAGATCCTTGCGCATCCAGTCGACGGCAAAGCCGAAGTCGAACTTGCCGGCAATCATCGTCTTGCCGCGGTTTTCCATCTGCCACGATTGCGCGGCGCCCTTCGAGATCACGTCGATCACGCGCTCGGGATCGAGGCCGGCGCGCATCGCGAAATTGATGCCTTCGGACAGTCCTTCCACCAGGCTCGCAATGCAGATCTGGTTCACCATCTTCGTCAGTTGCCCCGCGCCTGCCGGGCCCATCAGCGTCACCGCCCGCGCGTAGTGCGCCAGCACCGGTTCGGCCCGCGCAAACGTCGCCGAGTCGCCTCCGACCATGATCGTCAGCTTGCCGTTTTCCGCGCCTGCCTGGCCTCCCGACACCGGCGCGTCGAGAAATTGCACACCGACGGCGGACGTTGCCGCGCTCATTTCGCGCGCAACTTCGGCCGAGGCCGTGGTGTGGTCCACCAGGATCGCGCCGGCAATCATGCCGGACAGCGCGCCCTTCGGCCCGGTGATCACCGCGCGCACGTCGGCGTCGTTGCCCACGCACATCAGCACGATCTGCGCGTCGCGCGCGGCCGTCTGCGCCGTCGGGGCGCTGGCGCCGCCATGCGCGGCGACCCACGCCGCGGCCTTGGCCGGCGAGCGGTTGTACACGGTCACGTCGTGGCCTGCGCGCGCCAGGTGGCCGGCCATCGGATAGCCCATGACGCCAAGACCCAGAAATGCAACTTTCATCGTGACTCCTTCATTGACTGTTCAATACGGTGCCGCGCCACGGCTGCGAAAATCAGCGGCCGGCAAGCGCAAGCCGGGCCGCGGCAATCGCGGCGCGCACCTGGGCGGGCGCGGTGCCGCCGGGATGGTTGCGGCTGGCCACCGAGCCTTCCAGCGTCAGGAATGCATGCACGTCGTCGCCAACGGCGGCGGCGAACTGGCGCAGATCGGCCACCGCCAGATCGGCCAGGTCGCAGCCCTTGGCCTCCGCATGCCGCACGGCGCGCGCGACCGCTTCGTGCGCATCGCGAAACGGCAGGCCGCGGCGCACCAGATAGTCGGCGAGATCGGTGGCGGTGGCAAAGCCCTCGCGCGCCGCGTCGCGCATCTTTTGCGCGTTCACGCCGAGGCCGCTCGCGACGAGGTCGGTCATGATCGCCAGCGAATCGGCGAGCGTGTCGACAGTGTCGAACAGCGGCTCCTTGTCTTCCTGGTTGTCCTTGTTGTAGGTCAGCGGCTGCGCCTTCATCAGCACCAGCAGCGACATCAGGTGGCCGATCACGCGGCCGGACTTGCCGCGCACCAGTTCGGGCACATCGGGATTCTTCTTCTGCGGCATGATCGAGCTGCCGGTGCAGAAGCGGTCGGACAGCGACACGAAACCGAAGCGCGGATTGGACCAGAGGACCAACTCCTCCGCGAACCGCGACAGGTGCACCATGATCAACGCCGCCGCCGCCTCGAATTCGATCGCGAAGTCACGGTCGGCCACGGCGTCCAGCGAATTGGTCGCGATGCTGTCGAAGCCGAGCGCACGCGCCACATGGGCACGGTCGATCGGAAACGACGTGCCGGCCAGCGCCGCGGCGCCCAGCGGCAGGCGGTTGACCCGCTTGCGGCAGTCCGCCAGACGCTCGGCGTCACGCGCGAACATCGACTCGTAGGCCATCAGGTGGTGGCCGAAGGTGACGGGCTGCGCCACCTGCAGGTGCGTGAAGCCGGGCATGATGGTATCGGCATGTTGCTCCGCCACATTCATCAGCGCCTGCCGCAGCGCGGCGAGGTGCCGCACCAGCGTGTCGATTTCGCCGCGCAGCCACAGCCGCACATCGGTGGCAATCTGGTCGTTGCGCGAGCGGCCGGTATGCAGCCGCTTGCCGGCGTCGCCCACCAGCGCGGTCAGCCGCTTCTCGATGTTGAGGTGCACGTCCTCGAAGTCCCGCGACCAGACGAACCGGCCGTCGTGGATTTCCGCGCGAACCTGCTCCAATCCTTGCTCGATCGCGGCTACGTCGGCCGCCGTCAGGATGCCGGTGGCGCCCAGCATGCGGGCGTGGGCGAGCGACCCGTCGATGTCCGCATCGGCCAGGCGGCGGTCGAAATCGACCGAGGCCGTGTAGCGTTTGACGATTTCCGTCACCGGCTCGGAAAAACGTCCGGACCAGCCGCCGGCTGGGTTGGACGGGGCGGGCGGTGGGGCGTCGTGGTCGGTCATGGGCTTCGCGAAA
>JBKJSU010000046.1:0-3651 GCA_046594415.1 Casimicrobiaceae bacterium
GATGAGACGCGCGCGAAACTCCCAGCAGATCGCCAGGATGGCGCCCGCCTGGATCACGATCTCGAAGACCTTGGCCTTCTCGCCGGTGTACCCCAGCAGCGAACCCGCGACGATCAGATGACCGGTCGACGAGATCGGCAGAAATTCGGTCAGGCCCTCGACGATGCCGAGGAGCAGTGCGACGACGAGAGAGGGTGGTTCCACGAGGGACGAAGGCACGTCGTTGCCGACGGTGCAGTGGCGATTTGAAGGCGAATTGTCGCACAGCGGCATCGGTGCCCGACACCGGCCGACTCGCGCGGCCATGCTATCGTTATCGCATGGTCATCCAGCACGAATCCATCGTGGTCGCCGCCACGAAGCGCGCGCGCGACGCCGGCGTTGCGCTCGGCGGCCTGCTCACGCCGGCGGAGGCGTGGACGCTCTTCAATGCGAGTGAGGTCGAGCTGGTGGACACGCGCACGCTGGCCGAACGCGACCTGATCGGCTATGTGCCGGGAAGCGTCTCGATCGAGTGGTACGACTATCCGGCCAAGAAACGCAATGATGGCTTTATCGAGCAGTTGCGCGCCAAGGTCGATCCCGCGCGCTCCGTCGCGTTCTTGTGCCGCAGTGGCGTGCGGTCGCAGCATGCCGCGGTGCTGGCCACGGCCAACGGCTATGCCGCCGCGTTTAATGTCCTCGAAGGCTTCGAGGGCGACAAGAACGCGCAGGGCCAGCGCGTGGTCAACGGCTGGAAGGTCGCCGGATTGCCCTGGCGCCAGGACTAGCGGCGCGCCGGTTTCGCCTACACCGACTGTAGTCGGGGTGCCAACAAAGCCGCGTCAGCGACCCCTCTGCAGCATCGCCAGCGCCTGCGATACGAGGTCGCTGTGATTGTCGGGAATCTGACCTTGCGGCGTCATCTGGTCGACCACACCCGGCAGCATCTGCGCCAGGCCGCCGGCCGCGTCCTGCTGCGACATACCGAGTTGCTGCGCGATCTCTGAGAGCTGCCCGCTACCGAGCACCTGCTGCAGCATGTCAGGTGAAATCGG
Source organism: Casimicrobiaceae bacterium (assembly GCA_046594415.1). Taxonomy (GTDB): domain Bacteria; phylum Pseudomonadota; class Gammaproteobacteria; order Burkholderiales; family Casimicrobiaceae; genus VBCG01. Next base: position 1,038 of record JBKJSU010000046.1, read on the forward strand.
CATGTTCTGCCCGGTGCCCACCCACGATTGCGCCTGGTCGCCATACCCGGCCTGCTGGAACTTGCCCAGCATGCCCTGCAACCCGCCGTTCTGCTGCAGCAATTGCAGCACAATTGCCAGCAGCGGGCTCTGGCCCTGCGCGCCGCCCTGTTGTCCGCCGCCCATCATCCCGCCAAGAACGTTGCCGAGCATGCCGTCGAGCAATCCCATGATTCACCTCGTTGCGTGTAAGTCGAATTGAGTGGTGCGCGCCGGCGCGAATTGCGCCCAGGATTTCGACGGCCGGCGGCGGGTCCGTGAGCACGTCGGTGATGCCGGGCACTGCCGCCTTCAACTTCGCGACGGCATCCTGCGGTGAGAAAAGCGAGAGGATACGACGAAATCAGGGAGGCGTGATGCCCAGTTCGCGGGCCATGCGGTCGACCATCGCGCGCACGTCCGCCAGATCCTGCTGCAGTTGGGTGACATTGGCCTTGAGCGCCGCAATCTCGCTGACGGTGACGAGTTCGCCCCCGGCGTTGTCGGTGACCTGCATCCGCGCCGGGTCCGGCGCGCCGGACAGGAGATGCGCCCAGCGCGTCTCGCGGGCGCCGGGCAGGCGCGGCAGTTCCACCACCAGCGCGCCCGCGGGCCGGGTTGCGAGCTCGTGCAGGAAGCCCTCGACGGACGAAATGTCGGCAAATTTGTGGAGGCGGTCGGTATGGATACGCAGCTCGCCCACCGTTTGCGCTCCGCGCAACATCATCATCGTCAGCAGCGCCACCGACTGCGCGGGAATGGCCAGCACCCGTGCCAGATTTTGCGCGTAGCGCATCACCCGTCCGCCGCTCGATTCCATGACGAGGTCGAGCCCCTTCAGGCGGTCGATGGCGGCCGAAATTTCCGCTTCGGTGGCGTCGATGACGGGGTCGCGGCTGGTCTTCTGGTTGCACCCGGACTGCAGCGCATTCAGCGTCAGCGGATAGCTGTCCGGTACCGTGTGCTGTTTTTCAATCAGCACGCCGAGCACGCGGGTTTCGAGGAGGGAGAGGGTGGGCAATTCCATGGGGCTGCTATTGTGCTGGTTTCCTGCGCTTGGCGCATCACCGGGATGAAACCATGGCCACCGCACCCGAAGTCACCAACATGGCGCTGTTCTGCGATTTCGAGAACGTCGCACTGGGCGTCCGCGACGCCAACTACGAGAAATTTGACATCGGCAAGGTGCTGGAGCGCCTGTTGCTGAAGGGCAGCATCGTCGTCAAGAAGGCCTACTGCGACTGGGATCGCTACAAGGCGTTCAAGGCGTCGATGCACGAGGCGTCCTTCGAGTTGATCGAGATCCCGCACGTGCGTCAGTCGGGCAAGAACTCCGCCGACATCCGCATGGTCGTCGACGCGCTCGACCTCTGCTACACCAAGGCACACGTCGAGACCTTCGTCATCATCAGCGGCGATTCCGATTTTTCGCCGCTGGTGTCGAAGCTGCGCGAGAACAACAAGATGGTGATCGGCGTCGGCGTGAAGAATTCCACGTCCGACTTGCTGATCGCCAATTGCGACGAGTTCATCTTCTACGACGATTTGGTCCGCGAGAAGAAAAAGACGGCCACGCGCCGCGCGGCGGCCAAGACGACGGCAGGCGCCAAGCCCAAGCCCGCGGCAAAGAAGGCGCTGGATGGCGCCGCGGGGGTGGACAAGTCTCCGCTCGAGTCGACGCCGGTGGCGGTACCCGTACCCAAGGGCGACGAAGCCAAGCGCGAGGAAGCGCTCGACCTCATCGTCGAAACGGTCGAGGCGCTGACCAACGAGCGCGGCGCGGAGGAAAAGATCTGGGGCTCGATGGTCAAGCAGGCGTTGAAGCGCCGCAAGCCGGGGTTCAACGAGTCGTACTACGGCTTTCGCTCGTTCAACAGCATGCTGGAAGAGGCGGCGCGCGCCGGCAGCCTCGAGCTCGAGAGCGATGAAAAATCCGGCGGCTACCGCGTGCGGCTGACGACGTCAGAGGACTGACGATGCCGGCGTAGTTCTTGTGTAGGCGGGAACGGCGGTAATAGGACGCTTGATACCGGCCCGAAGCTTCGCGCATTATTACATCTGCAATAACGCATGGAGTGCCGCATGTTTGCCTTGAAACTCACGCAGATCGGAAATTCGGTCGGCGTCATCCTGCCGAAGGAAGTGCTCGCGCGCCTCAAGCTCGAAAAAGGGCAGACGGTATTTGTCACGGAATCGCCTGCGGGCTACGTCCTGACGCCCTATGATCCCGCCCTCGAACAGCCGATCGACGCAGGTCGCGCGTTCATGCGAGAGTATCGCGATACCTTTCACCAACTCGCCGGATGCCCTAACCCGGGAGTCGGCGCCCCCTTCGCGCAGCTGCTCCACGCGCCCAGTCCAACGCGCCACTTGCTTCCCACAGCGCGTGAAATGCACTGCGATGATTCCAGGCTTCCTCTTTGCCGCCCATCCGCAAGTACGGGCCATCGGTGCGCACCGGTTTCGGACTGGCGGCCAGCAGCATTGGAAGTACAAGCGGCGCATTGACCTTCGCAATGCGCAGCGCCGCTGCTGCTTCGACCTGACGTTGCAGAATAAACAACGCGAGTGCGCGGCCAAACTGCAATCCCACCAG
>JBKJSU010000066.1:0-2813 GCA_046594415.1 Casimicrobiaceae bacterium
TCGCGAACGACGGCATCGCCGGCCTTCTTGTGCCAGCTGACGAGCGTGGCTTCGGCCACCGATTCGGGCAGCTGGGGAACCTTTACTTCGATACGCATGTGCTCTGCTTTCACCATGGCGCGCCGCGAGGCGCGTCACAAAACGGTCAGTGGGCGACGACCATCTCGCCCGATTTGAGGGTGGACGCAAACGCATCCTCGACCAGCTGTTTCTGTTCGGCGTTGTGCTTGGAGGCGTAACCGACTGCGGTGGAGGCGGAAATCGCCCGGCCCGCGTACGCCAGCACCTGCTTGTCGGCGATGTCAGCCCGCAGATAGGCGCGTAACCGGTACCACGCACCCTGGTTCTGCGGTTCTTCCTGGACCCACACCACTTCCTTCGCAGTGGGAAAATGCGCCACCTCGTCCTTGAACGCGGCATGTGGAAACGGATACTGCTGCTCGAGCCGGATGATGGCGATGTCGTCGATCTTGTTCTCGCGCCGATAGGCGAGGAGGTCGTAGTAAACCTTGCCGGAGCAGGCAAGGATGCGGCGAACCTTCTTCGCGGAGAGCTTGTCCACTTCCCCGATCGCCGTACGGAAGCTGCCCGTGGCGAGCTCATCCAGCGACGACACCGCCTCCTTGTTGCGCAACAGGCTCTTCGGACTCATCACGATCAGCGGCTTGCGGTACTTGCGCACCATTTGCCGGCGCAGCATGTGGAACACCTGCGCGGGTGTGGTGGGCACGCAGACCTGCATGTTGTGCTGCGCGCAGAGTTGCAGGAAGCGCTCCGGCCGCGCCGACGAATGTTCCGGACCCTGTCCTTCGTAGCCGTGCGGGAGCAACATCACGAGGCCGCAGATGCGTCCCCACTTCACTTCACCGGCACTGATGAACTGGTCGATCACGACCTGCGCGCCGTTCACGAAGTCGCCGAACTGCGCCTCCCACAGCACCAGCCGGTCGGGGTCCGACGTCGAGTAGCCGTATTCGAAGCCGACCACGGCCTGCTCGGTGAGCACCGAGTCGATGATCTCGCACGACGGCTGCTTGGGGGAGAGGTGTTGCAGCGGAATGTACGTGCCCGCGTCCCACGTCTGTCGGTTCTGGTCGTGCAGCACGGCGTGGCGATGGGAAAACGTGCCGCGGCCGATGTCCTCGCCGGACAGGCGCACGCCGTAGCCGTCGTTGAGCAGCGATGCGTACGCAAGGTTCTCGCCCATCCCCCAGTCGAGCGGCAGCTTGCCCTCGCCCATGGCGCGGCGATCGGCAATCACGCGCTCGACGCGCGAATGCAGCTTGAAGCCCTCGGGCACGGTGGTGAGCTTCGTCGCCAGGGATTGCAGCGTGGCCAGCGGCACGCCCGTCATCGTCACATCCGACCACTCGCGCTTCAGGTACGGCGACCAGTCGATGGTGAACGGCGGCTTGTAGTTCGACAGGATCGTCTTGTTGGTGTGCTGCCCCCGGTCCATCGCCGCGCGGAAGGCGCTGACCATCGCGTCGGCGTCGGCGGCCGAGACCACGCCGGCCTCGACCAGGCGATCCGCGTAGAGCTTGCGCGTGCCCCCGTGCTGCAAGATACGGCGATACATGAGCGGCTGCGTCACCATCGGCTCGTCGGCTTCGTTGTGGCCGAGGCGGCGGAAGCACACGAGGTCGATGAAAATGTCGCGGTGGAAGCGTTGGCGATACTCCATCGCGATCTCGACGGCCAGCAGCGCCACTTCCGGGTCGTCGCCGTTGACGTGCAGGATCGGCGCCTCGACCATCTTGGCGATGTCGGTGCAGTAGGCCGTGCCGCGCGCGTCGCGCGGATCGGAGGTGGTGAAGCCGATCTGGTTGTTGACGACGATGTGAATCGTGCCGCCCGTGTAGTAGCCGCGGGTCTGCGCCATGTTGAGGATTTCCTGATTCACGCCCTGCCCGGCAATGGCGGCATCGCCGTGAATCAGGATCGGCAGCACCTGGTCGCCGCGCGTGTCGCCGCGGCGGTGCTGTCGCGCGCGCACCGAACCCTCGACCACGGGATTCACGATCTCGAGATGCGAAGGATTGAACGCCAGCGTGAGGTGAACGGGACCGCCCGGCGTGGACACGTCGGACGAGAAGCCCTGATGGTACTTGACGTCGCCGGCGGGAAGCGCCTGTGCCGCCTTCCCCTCGAATTCGGAAAAGAGATCGCTCGGCATCTTGCCGAGGATGTTGACCAGCACGTTGAGACGGCCGCGGTGCGCCATCCCCATCACGATTTCCTGGACGCCGGCAGCACCCGCCTTCTCGATCAACCGGTCGAGCATCGGGATCATCGTGTCCCCGCCCTCGCCCGAAAAGCGCTTCTGCCCGACGTACTTGGTGTGCAGGTACCGTTCCAGTGTCTCCGCCGCAGTGAGCCGCTCGAGGATGTGCCGGCGCAGTTCGGGCGCATAGTGCGGCCGCGACCGGATCGGCTCCAGCCGTTCCTGGAAGAAGCGCTTGGTGGCCGTGTCGGAGATGTACATGTACTCGGCGCCCAGCGTGCGCGTATACGTCTCCTGCAGCGCCTTCACCAGATCGCGCAGGCGCATCCGGGCCGGACCCGCCTTGTAGGACCCGACATCGAATTCAGTGTCCATGTCGGCCTCGTTGAACCCATAAGTCTTGAGATCGAGGTCGGCGACGTAGTCGACCGCATGCTGGTGCAAAGGGTCGAGGTCGGCGTTGAACATGCCGAGCGTGCGGTACTTGCTGATGAGGCGCAGCACCAGCACCTGCTTGTGCATCGTGGCCGCGTCCACCATCGCGCCATGCATGCGCCGGTTGCGCGCGAGGTCGCGGAACGACTCCACC
>JBKJSU010000190.1:0-3624 GCA_046594415.1 Casimicrobiaceae bacterium
ATACGTCAACGTGCCGTCGGGGTTGGTCGCGCGCCACATGAGGCCCTGCATCACGCCCGCGATCCACATCGACGAGATGTAGAGCACGACGCCGATCGTCGCGATCCAGAAGTGCACCGAGATGAGCCGCACCGACCACATCTCGGATTTGCCGACCATCCGCGGGATCAGGTAGTAGATGCTGCCGATGCTGATGAACGCCACCCAGCCGAGCGCCCCCGAGTGCACGTGGCCGATACCCCAGTCCGTGTAGTGCGACAGCGCATTGACCGTCTTGATCGACATCATCGGTCCCTCGAACGTCGACATGCCGTAGAACGACAGCGAGACGATCAGGAACTTGAGGATCGGATCCTCGCGCAGTTTGTGCCACGCGCCGGACAACGTCATCATGCCGTTGATCATGCCGCCCCACGAAGGCGCCAGCAGGATCAGCGAGAACACCATGCCGATCGACTGCGTCCAGTCGGGCAGCGCCGTGTAGTGCAGGTGGTGCGGACCCGCCCACATGTAGAGAAAGATCAGCGACCAGAAATGGACGACCGACAGCCGGTAGGAGTAGATCGGGCGGCCGGCCTGCTTCGGCACGAAGTAATACATCATGCCGAGGAAGCCGGCGGTGAGAAAGAAGCCCACGGCATTGTGGCCGTACCACCACTGGATCATCGCATCCTGCACGCCGGGATACGCCGAGTAGGACTTCCAGCTGGTGAGTCCGATCGGCAGCGCGGCGCTGTTGACCACGTGCAGCAGCGCGATCGTGATGATGAACGCGCCGAAGAACCAGTTGGCCACGTAAATGTGCGGCGTCCGCCGCTTGGCGATGGTGCCGAAGAACACGACGGCGTAGGCCACCCAGACCAGCGTGATCAGGATGTCGATCGGCCACTCGAGCTCGGCGTATTCCTTGCTGGAGGTAATGCCGAGCGGCAGCGTGATGGCGGCCAGCACGATCACGAGGTTCCAGCCCCAGAATGTGAACGCCGCGAGCGCATTGGAGAAAAGGCGCGCCTGGCAGGTGCGCTGCACGCAGTAGTACGACGACGCGAAGAGCGCGCTGCCGCCGAACGCGAAGATCACCGCGTTGGTGTGCAGCGGCCGCAGCCGCCCGTACGAGAGCCAGGGAGTGTCGAAGTTGAGCGCCGGCCACAGAAGCTGCGCGGCGATGATCACGCCGACCAGCATCCCGACGATGCCCCAGACCACGGTCATGATTGCGAAACCGCGTACCACGCCGTAGTTGAAGGTCTGCGCGACGCCTTCCGCCGCGCCCGTGGATCGTCCCGGCAACGCGCCGGTCATCACGGCAGGATTGGCCGCGGCTGCACTGGCAATCGGATTACCCATCAGTTGTCACTCCCCCAAAGGCGCAAACGGCAGGATTTCGCCCGATCCGAATCGAAGTTGGCGATGCTATCGCGATAAACGATTTCCCGGATTGACGTGGGTCAAGTCCGCGGCAACGTCCGGGTTGGACGGCGCCCGCGGCGTATCGTCGTCGGCAAGAATCCGTTGCGCCGGTCCCTCGAGGTCGTCGAACTGGCCACTGTCCACGCTCCACCAGAACAACGCACCAATTCCGAGCACGAGCACCACGGAAAACGGAATCATCAGCATCAGGATTTCCACGCGCGCTCCAGTTGGGCCACCGGCGTCAGGCCGGACGGTTCCGCGGCCTCCGGCAGCGGCGCGGTCGTCAATCGCAACGCATTGCCGACCACGATCAACGACGAAATCGCCATGCCGAGGGCTGCGAACAACGGCGTGACCCATCCCATCGCTGCGGCGGGAATCGCCAGCACATTGTAGGCGATTGCCCATCCGAAATTCTGGCGCAGGACGCGCATCGCGCGGCGCGCGGCGCCGAGCGTGGCGGGAACCCGATCGATCCGGTCGGACAGCACCACCACATCCGCGGTCCATTGCGCGAGCGGGACCGCGCTGGAAAGCGAGAACGACACCTGCGCCTGCGCCAGCGCAGGGGCATCGTTGATGCCGTCGCCGACCATCGCGACGACGGCGCCCGCGCGCTGCAGCGCGGCGATCGCCTCGCGCTTGCCTTCCGGCGAGAGTTCGGCGCGGGCATCGGCAATGGCTAGCGTCCGCGCCACCGCATCGACGCTGGTGCGCCGGTCTCCCGACAACAACATCGTGGTGATGCCCATGCGCTGAAGCCCGGCAATCGTGGCGGCGGCCTCGTCGCGCAACGTGTCGGCCAACACGAAGAGCGCCCGCCAGCCGTCAGCGCCACCAAGCGCCACCAGCGTGGTTGCCGCCGGTGCTGCGGCGGCAAAGGCGGCCAGCGACACCGGCATCGGTCCGGCGAGGGCGGCCACGAATTCGGGCGTGCCGATACGCACGTGCTCGCCGCGGGCAATGCCCGCAACGCCCTGCCCGCGCGCGGTCACGAGCGCGGTCACCGGGACGGCCGAGGCGCCGGGGTCAAGCGCGGCAAGCGCACGCGCCAGCGGATGTTCCGAGCGTGCTTCGAGACCTGCCGCGAGCAGCAGCGCGGCATCGCGCGTGGTGCCGTCGACAACCAGCACGTCCGTCACCCGCACATCGCCGCGTGTCAGCGTGCCGGTCTTGTCGAACACGACGTGGGTGACGCGGGCCAGCGTTTCGAGCACATCGCCGCGCCCGAACACGACGCCGCGTCGCGCCAGCGAACCCGTCAACGCTGCCGCTGCCGCCGGCGCGGCCAGCGCCAACGCACAGGGGCACGACACTACGAGCACGGCCACCGTCACGGCCAGCGCGCGCGCCGGATCGATGACCGCCCACGCCACGGCCGTTGCGGCGGCCACGGCCAGCAACGATGCCACGAAGACACCGGCCACGCGATCAGCGGTGCGCGCGATCGCCGGGCGGGTGCCGGCCGCGCGTTCGGTCAGGCGCAGTATCGACGCAAGCCGCGTATCCGCGCCGGCGCGCAACACCCGCACCACCAGCGGCTGGCTGCGATTGAGCGAACCCGCCAGCACCCAATCGCCGGGCCCACGCGGGAGCGCCTGCGCCTCGCCCGTGAGCATGGCTTCATCGACCTCCGAGTTGCCCTCGACCACCTCGCCATCGGCTGGCACGAGTGCGCCCGGCCGGACCAGCACGCGATCATCGAAGGCCAGTGCCGTGGCCGACACCGTCTCGACGGCAACCCCCGGCCAGCGGCAGAAGCGGACCGCCGTGTCGGGCTGGCGGCGCGCGAGTCCTTCGATGGCCGCCGCCGCACGTTGCCTCGCCATCAGCTCGAGGTAGCGCGCACCGAGGATCAGCGCGACGAACATCGTGATCGAGTCGTAGTAGACGGGTCCCTCCCCGCGCCACGTGGCCCACGCGCTCGCGCAGAGCGCCACCATGAGTCCGAGCACGATCGGCACATCCATGCCCGCCCGGCCGTGCGCCACGTCGCGCCAGGCGTTGCGCCAGAACGGCGCCGCCGAGTAGAAGAGCACGGGCATGGTCAGCACCATGCTGGCCCAGTTGAGCAGCCGCTGCTGCTCCGGCGCAACGCCATCGCTGCTCCAGTAGGCTGCGCCGGAAAACATCATCACCTGCATCATGGCCAGCGCGGCGATGGCGCCGCGCAGCAGCAGCGCGCGGCTGTCGCGGCGCGCGCGTTGCTCG
>JBKJSU010000193.1:0-4240 GCA_046594415.1 Casimicrobiaceae bacterium
TCGTCTTGCCGCAGCCCGACGGGCCGATCAGCACGCACACTTCACCCTGCGGAATCGTCAGCGTGAGGTGGTCCACCGCGGGATGCACGGCGGTGGACCGCCTCACGCTGACGATTCCGCAGGGTGAAGTGTGCGTGCTGATCGGCCCGTCGGGCTGCGGCAAGACGACGACCATGCGCATCATCAACCGGATGATCGAGCCGGACGGCGGGCGCGTGATCGTCGCCGGCCGCAATGTGATGGACGTCGATCCGGTGGAGCTTCGCCGCAGCATTGGCTACGTGATCCAGCAGATCGGCCTCTTTCCGCATTGGTCGATTGCCGACAATGTCGCGACGGTGCCGCGACTCCTCGGCTGGCCCGCGGCGCGCGTTGCCGCGCGCGTCGACGAGCTGCTTGCGCTGGTCGGCATGGACCCGGCCATCTACCGCAACCGCTTTCCCCGCGAGCTGTCGGGCGGGCAGAAGCAGCGCGTGGGCGTGGCTCGCGCGCTTGCCGCCGATCCTCCCGTGATGCTGATGGACGAGCCGTTCGGCGCCATCGACCCCATCACGCGCACGCGCTTGCAGGACGAGTTCCTGAACATCCTGCGCGGCCTTTCGAAAACGATCGTCTTCGTCACCCACGACATCGACGAGGCGATCAGGATGGGCGACCGGATCGCCATCCTGAAGGATGGGGCGCTCGTGCAGTACGGGACGCCGGAGGAGATTCTCGCCGCGCCCGCCAATGCATTCGTCGAGGCGTTCGTCGGGACCGACCGTGCGCTGAAGCGGCTCTCGCTCATCGACGCGCGCGCAGCGATGGAGGCGCCTGCCGGCGTGGTTCCCGCACACGAAATCGTCGCGGGGGCGAGCTTGCGCGACGCGCTGGCGCGCATGCTAGCCGCGGGCGTCGACGCGTTGTCCGTCGTCGATGGTGATCGACGGGTGGTGGGGACGCTGACGCTCGGCGCGGTCCGGGCACGGACGCGCACCACCGACCGCGAGCATTGACAGACCGGTAGTCACCCCTGGTTGCGCGGGGTTTCCACACGCGCTTACGGCAGTGACGGCTTCCACTCGCTCACCGAAGGCTCAGTGAAGTCCGGGATGTTCCCGTTCACCGTCAGCACTTCGTAGTTCAGCGAGTACAGGCTGCGCCAGAAGTCGACCGTGATCCTGGCCGCGTTGAGGTTCAGCGTCGTGGAGATGGGCTGGGTGCCTGTCTGGTCCGGATGATAGATGTCGAGGCGATGGATGTTATTGGCATCCTTCGACAGAACGTACAGGTAGCCCGAGAACTCGACCGCGAGGTCGAGATAGGTGTTGCCATCGGTGGCGGTCAACTCGAGGAAGTATTGCTGATCCCCCCATTGATTTTTGGCTTGGTTCTTGAAGTACGGCACCGAGTTGCCGCCCGTATCGAACGCCTGGATGCGGTTGTTGCCTGCCTCGAGGACGACGATTGCGCCGTCGGGCGAAATGGCCGCGGCAATCGGCGAGATGATGAGACCGGGTCGAGTGCCCAGGCCGGAAAGCGTACGCGCAACATAAAACTTCGCGGCATCCTCGTTGGACACCGGCGCAGACGGCAGCTTCAGCGCTTCGATCTTGTGCGAAGCGTTGTTGATACTGATGACATAGCCCGCCGGGTGCAGCAGGCAACGTGTCGAGTCCAGGTTCAGCATGCCGAACGAACGCGTGCCCGGCGGCCCGGACGCTCCCGGCGGATCGAAGCTGAGCGGGCGGATCATCAGCGTTTCCGTATCGAGATACATGTTGAGCGTCTTGTGCGAAAGCAGGTTGTAGCCGATACGAACGCCGTAGTTGTAACCGCACAGGCGCTGTGAAATCGAATTCCAGTAGCCGTCCTGCGCACTCGCGCCGGGCGTGATATTGAGGTTGGCCACCTGGTCGAATTGGCCATTCGCGTTGACATTGCACCCCAAGACCCCGGCACTGTACGCCGTCCATGCGTAGCCAACGTAGCCCTGTTGCTCGGCCGTGTACTGGCGCACGGTGATGCTCCCGAAGTCGCCCAGTCCCTTGGCCTGCCCATTGGGCGGCGGCACATACGAAGGCGCCCGCTTGCCGTCGGGATCGCTGACCCAGAGGTGCTTCGCTTGCGCATCGAGCGCGGTCTTGCGGTTATGGATATAGCGCGTGGTGCTCTGGATGGGAACCTGCACCTGGACAATCTGGAATCCGGCAAGACCATTGGGTGGCGGGATCACATCCAGCGTGTTGTCGGCGAGCGGTGTGGTCGCGTGGCCCGCGCACCAGGCGTTGGCCTCCAACCCCGATTTTTTGCGCCAGTAGAAGCCGATCGAGACGGTCACCTGCCCGCCGTACGGAATGCCGACAAACTTGACCGTCAACGACTTCGCGATTGGATTGAAGTTGTACACGGTCTGCGTATGCGCGGTGCCATTGTCGAATAGATAGCTCACCTTGTAATCCACCACGTATTCAGGTGACGGAGGCACTGGAAAGCTGCTGTTATTCACTGCGGGCAGGAAGGTGACCGAGAGATCGTGCGTCGGCACGCAATCGAACACGTACGCGGGCGGCGAGATGGCGATCTCGATCGACGTTTCCGCCAGTTGCACGGCACCGACGACGGCCGCGACCACGCGCGCAATCTGGCCGGCGATCGGAATCGAATCCTCGACCTCGGATTCAAGCACGTCCACGGTGATCGCCGCGGCAAGTTCGGTGATGATCTTGCTGTTGCCGACCGTCAGCAACGTCTTGATGAAACCCATGGTGGACGACGCCAGATTCGCTGCAAAGCTCGCCTGGTTCGTGACGCCGCCGGTCAGCGCGGCGATCTCCGCCGCCACGAGGCCACCCCCCAACGACATGACGAGCTTGAACACCGGCGAAAACTTGTACGACCCGATGGCCATGAAGAAACAGACAACGCCGTAGTTGAAAACGCCGGTCATCGCGGCGCCGTGATCGTAGATGCCCACCGGATCCTTGGGCTCGGACCCGGAAAGACCGAGACCCGTGTAGAAGACGCGCATCGACGACGCATTCGCCGGCGGCTTGTTCGGCAGGTTGACCGTCGGTGAAAAGTTGCCGGGGTACACCGGGATGCCCATGATTGCCAGCACTGGCGGCAAGACGCCGAGAAAAATCGCATCGGGCTTGTCCTGCTTGCGCGGATACGGACCCGGCTCGGCCGGATAGGTGTCGGTGGGCAGCAGGTTGACCGGGATCACCTTGCCGTTGGCGTCGATGAACTGCACCCAGACGCCAAGCCAGCGCAGAAACCAGTTGGAAATGTTGTCGAGAGTGATGGTGATCCGGCCGTCAGGCAAGCGGGAGAAGTGAGGCGTCGAGACATCCAGGCCGGTTTCGGCACTGCGATTGGTGAACTGCAGCGACGGACCGCTGTCGGCAGCCGCGCCGCTGACCTTTTGCACGACCGTGGGCAAGCCGTCGTGGTGCGCCCACAGCTTGCCCACTTTGTTCCGGTCGGATGGCTGATCGTGCGGATCGTTGAGATTGCGGCCGCTGACGTCGATGCCCAGCACGATGTCGTCCTTGACCTGCGGATGGATCGCCAGGAACGACCGCGCCATGGTCTGGTCGACCTTCGGATGCCAATCGGGGTAGTACTGGTTGAGAGTGCCGCCGCCCTTCTTGAATGGTTGGCCGGTCTTGTCATCGATCAGCGGCCGCAGGGTCGCCCAACCCGCGACACCGGAGGCATTGCTGGTGCCTTCCGGGGCTGCCGGTCCCAATTGCTTCAAGGCGGCCTGGAGGAACGGCATGGACGGTTCCGGGCTGATGTAGTTGGCATGAATGTGCGCGGCACTGGCGGGGTCAACCGACAGGACATCGGGATGCAGGCCGACGATGGCCTCGGCGAAACTGTTCGTGTCGACGAGCGCCGTTTCGTCGTGCAAGTCCCGCATCGTCTGCGCCGGGGGCACGCCGTACATGCGTCGCTTGCCGGAGAGCGGCAGTGGTCCTGCTGGCGTCAGCCGGCGCGCCTGCTCAAACGCGAACCGCGATGCTGACGGCGGGATGCTGATGTGCATGCCGGTCATTGCCCACGTGCCGGTGGTCGTGTTCTCGTCGGTAGTCCAGTAGGCAAGCGCCACCGCGTCTTCGGCAATCTCCACACCGGCCACGTGGTGCGTGATCTGGTCGTTGGGAACGGCCCGCAGGAACCTGTTGCCGACCCGCGCTGCCGCCAGTACGTTCGGGTTGTCGCTGATCGCGCTGAGCCGGTATTTGCGCCCGCC
>JBKJSU010000479.1:0-2824 GCA_046594415.1 Casimicrobiaceae bacterium
TGCTGCGCGAGGTCCGGAACCACGCGCAGCTTCACGTTCGACAGCGGACACACCGTGAGCGGAGTCCGCTCGCGCGCAAGCCGCGCCACCAGGTCGGCATCCTCGACGCAGCGCACGCCGTGGTCGATGCGCTCGACCTGCAGGACGTCCAGCGCCGCGCGGATGTAGGCCGGCGGCCCCTCCTCGCCCGCATGGGCCACCAGGTGCAGCCCCAACGCGCCACAACGGGCGAATACGCGCGCAAATTTCTCCGGTGGATTGCCGCGCTCGCCGCTGTCGAGCCCGACGCCGATGAAGTGGTCGCGATACGGCAGCGCGTCCTCGAGGGTGGCGAAGGCGTCGTATTCCGAAAGGTGGCGGAGGAAGCACAGGATCAGCGACGCATCGATGCCGTGCCGGGGACCGGCCTCGGCGCATGCCCGCGCAAGGCCGCTGATCACGGTGGCCATCGATACCCCGCGCGCCGTGTGGGTCTGCGGATCGAAGAACAACTCCGCATGGATGACATTGTCGGCTGCAGCACGTTCGAAATACGCCGTGGCCATCGCGTGAAAGTCGCTTTCGGTCACCAGCACGCTGGCGCCGGCGTAGTACAGGTCGAGGAAGCTCTGCAGGTCGGTAAAGGCATAGGCCGCTCGCAGCGCAGCGACATCGGCATAGGGCAGCCGCACGCCGTTGCGCTGCGCCAGCGCGAAGATCAGTTCCGGCTCGAGCGAGCCTTCGATGTGGATGTGCAGCTCGGCCTTGGGCATCGCGGCCAACAGGGCAAGGAGGCGATCGCGCGACATCTCCGGAAACGGCGCGCCCACGGCTAGCCGGGTCCGAATTGGCCCGCGGTCAGCGGCTTCAATCGCGCATACGACTCGCCCACGGTCTCGGGAATTTCCTCCTCCGTGGGTTCGACGCCGGTGAAATGGGCCATCGCCAGCGCGTAGATATTGCGGTCGAGTTCATCCATGGGTTGCGCGGCGAACTCGGGCGTGGTGGGATCGCCAATGAGCGCCTCGCCCGGCAGCAGATCCACCGGCGGGACGGGCCACGTCGACGGATCGCGCACTGTGGGCTGGTTGATCGCGTCCCGTATATCGGGCGCATCGATATCGCGATTGGTCAGGTTCTTGAGGCTGAATTTCTCGCACAGCGTGCGGATCACGGCGGCGTGGTGCACGGGGTTCTGCACGACGGTGCCGGCTTTCGTGTGGGCGGAGATCGCAATCGTGGGCACGCGCACGCCCAGCCGGTCGAACAGGAAGTCCATTTCCCCCGAGAGCTGCGGATTGTTCGGGGTTCTTGCCGGACCGGGTGGAACGTGGTCGAAGCACCCGCCGGCCTCGTCGAACGTGACCAGCAACATCGTGTTGAGCGCGTTGGAACCCTTCGGCGTCGCACTGGTGCGCACCGCCGAGTAGATATTGTTGAGCAGCAGGTCACCGGCGCGCACATCCGACACCAGTTTGCCCGGCGGATGGAAGTCGTTGTGATAGTGCGCCATGCAGGGCTCGATGAACGTGTAGTCCGGGAGGTTGCCGGCTGCGGCGTCGAGGTAGAACTGGTCCATGAACGCGAAGTTGGTCTTGAAGTATTTGGCGAGCTTGCGCGCGTGGATGAGGCCCGTGAGCGACGCCAGCTGCCTGACGTCGAAGTAGATCTTCCAGGTGCGGCCCGCGTCCTGCAGCCGATTGAAGATGGTGTCCGCGTCGTTGAATTCCAGCCACTTCTGCCGGGGCGCGTTCAGCACGAAGCCCGACGATGTCGACGCGTGGAAGAACGAGCGATTGCAGTACGTCTGCGACGGCACCGCGCAAAACCACGCATCGTAGACCGCAAACGATGCCGCCAGTTTCGACAGCGTGGGCAATTGCGCCGACGTGAACGTCTCCATGATCACGCGATATTCGTCGTAGGTGGGATTGCGCTTCTGGGTATGCTTGTAGTTGTTGCAGTAGTCGATCACGAATCCCTTCATCGTCGGCGCGGTGCCGTGCGCCGGCGCGTTGTACGGAAACGTCATCTTCGCCTCGGCCTCGAACTGGTTCGACGGCGGGTCGACGATGCCGAAGAGCTGGGTGTTGATGTGCGGAAAGCCCTCGCCCGGATCGGGCTTGGGGTTCTGCCAATCGGTGGGACGGCCCGGGCTCGGACCTGCCGTTACCGACGCGTGGCCATCGTTGATGAACGCGGGGACCGGATTGGAGTAGGTGCCGTTGGCCAGGCCGTTGAACGGCGAACCGGCCGGATAGAGATAGCCCAGCATGTTGTCGAGCGAACGATTTTCGAACATCACCACGACGAGGTGATCGAAGCGCGAGAGCGGATTCACTTCCACCGCCTCGACGGGCGCAGGAACTGCAGCGGGCCCACCACCACCACAGGACGCCAGCAACGTGGCGCCCGCGGCCGCTGCTGTAGCCTTCAGGAATTCCCGGCGCGGCGTGCCCGCCGGCGCCTCGACGGCAGCATCCTCGGCGCGGAATGGAGCAACGGGCTTGTTCATGAACCGGGCCTTGGGCGGTGTGCAACCCTGCAAGAGTGCCACGCGCGGTCCGCGCCGCCAAGCCCGGCGGCGCCGAGTCGGACGCCACGGAATATTCGCTCCCTGCTCCGGGCATTCCATGACAAAATCATATTCGGCATCGTTTAGCCACACCAGGAAAGGCGGTCTGCCATGGCACACATTGGAACTCCCTTACACACCGTACCCCAGCGGACGTCAGGACTGCGCGGCCTCGTGGCCCTGCTCGCTGCCGGAATGGTCCTTTGCTGCGGCGGTGCGGCGCTGGCCGCGCCCATCGTGGAGTCATCGACCACCGTCAAGGACGGCTTG
>JBKJSU010000032.1:0-3047 GCA_046594415.1 Casimicrobiaceae bacterium
CGCTCGTCCCATTCGGGATTGATGATGTCGAAATTCTCGCCTGGCTTGAGCCGCAGCCCGAAGCGCTCGATGCGCTTCTCGATGATCGACGGCCGGCCCACCAGGATCGGCCGCGCGAGGCCTTCGTCGATCACCACCTGCACCGCGCGCAGCACGCGCTCCTCCTCGCCCTCGGCAAACACGATGCGCTTGGGCGATTTCTTCGCCGCGGCGAAGATGGGCTTCATCAGCAGGCCCGACTGATACACGAACTGCGTGAGCTTTTCCTTGTACGCGGCCATGTCGGCGATCGGCCGCGTGGCCACGCCCGACGCCATGGCCGCGGCGGCCACCGCCGGCGCCACCATCACGATCAGGCGCGGGTCGAAGGGCTTAGGGATCAGGTATTCGGGGCCGAAGCGCAGGTTCTCGATGTTGTAGGCGTGGGCCACGATGTCCGACTGCTCGGCCATCGCGAGGTCGGCGATCGCGTGCACACAGGCGAGTTTCATCGCCTCGTTGATCGTCGTCGCGCCCACGTCGAGCGCGCCGCGGAAGATGAACGGAAAGCAGAGCACGTTGTTGGTCTGGTTCGGAAAGTCCGAACGGCCGGTGGCGATCACCGCGTCGGGGCGTGCGGCCTTGGCTACATCCGGCATGATCTCCGGCTCCGGATTGGCGAGCGCGAGGATCAGCGGCGCCTTGGCCATTCCCGCGAGCCACTCGGGCTTCAACACCTTGCCCGCGGAAAGGCCGAGGAAGATGTCCGCGCCGGGCAGGATCTCGGCCAGCGTGCGCGCTTGCGTAGCCTGCGCGTACTTGGCCTTCTGCTCGTCCATGAGCTTGGTGCGGCCCGCGAAGACGACGCCCTCGATATCCGAAACCCAGATGTTCTCGCGCCGGATGCCCAGGCTCACCAGGAGGTCGAGGCAGGCGAGTGCCGCCGCGCCGGCGCCGGAACAGACGAGCTTCACCTGCCCCATGTCCTTGCCGACGACGCGAAGGCCGTTCATGATCGCCGCGCCGACAATGATGGCCGTGCCATGCTGGTCGTCGTGGAACACCGGAATCTTCATCCGCTCGCGGCATTTGCGTTCGACGTAGAAGCACTCGGGCGCCTTGATGTCCTCGAGGTTGATGCCGCCGAACGTGGGCTCGAGCGCCACGATCATGTCGACCAGCTTGTCCGGATCGAGCTCGTTGATCTCGATGTCGAAGCAGTCGATTCCGGCAAATTTCTTGAACAGCACCGCCTTGCCTTCCATCACCGGCTTGGCCGCCAACGGTCCGATCGCGCCCAGTCCCAACACCGCGGTGCCGTTGGTGATCACACCGACGAGGTTGCCGCGCGCCGTCAACGTGGACACCTCGCGCGGATCGCGGACGATCTCGTCACACGCCGCAGCCACGCCGGGGGTGTAGGCCAGCGCGAGGTCGCGCTGATTGGTCAGTTGCTTGGTCGGCTGCACCGAGATCTTGCCCGGCGGACTCTGCCGGTGATATTCGAGCGACGCGCGACGGATTTCTTGGTCCGGCATGATCGGTTGATGTGGGGTCGGAAGCGCCGGAAAGGCGCGTGCAGGCATGATAGTCCAACGCTGCCGCGGACTTTGATCTAACGCAGACTCCGTGTCCGGGCGCGGGGCGCCGCACCCTCGCACCGGTATAATCGCGCCCTTCCGGCCTTGAGCCATTCGCCGCGCTCGTTCGCGCGGCAAAGCCACCGAAGCATGACCTCCACACCACTCTTCTGGCTGTTTGCACTTGCGCTCGCCGCCGCCACCCTCGCGGCCCTCGTGCTGCCGTTGTTGCAGCGCCGCCGCGCGGTGCCCCCGGAGGAAGAATCCGCCGCCGTGGCAGTTTTCCGGGACCACCGGCGGCAGGTCGAGGCCGACTTCACGGCGGGGACTACCACGGCGGAAGAACGCGATGCCGCGCTGGAGGATCTCGTCGGACGTTTCGGGGTGGAGCTGGCCGCAACGCCGGAGGCGGCAGCGGCGCCACGCTCCGACCGCCCGCAATGGATATCGGCCGTCGTGATCGTTGCCCTGCTGCCCATCATGGCGGGCGGCATGTATTTCGTGCTAGGCAATCCGCAGGCCATCAATGCCCCGGCATCCAAGGCGGAAGCGCTGGCCGACGATCCCCAGATTGTGGCAATGGTCGAGGCCCTCGCCAAGCGCCTGAAGGAGAACCCCGACGACGGCAACGGCTGGGCCATGCTGGGCCGGTCCTATCGCGCGCTCGGGCGCTTCGAGGCCGCCGCCCTCGCCTTTGGCGAAGCCGGCAAACGTCTCCCGCCCGGCGCGCCGCTCTTCACCGACTGGGCCGAGTCCATCGCCCAGCTCCAGGGCCGCAGCCTGGCCGGACAGCCGACGGAGTTGCTGCAGCGCGCGCTGGCGCTCGACCCCGCGTATCCAAAGGCCCTGGCCTTGAGCGGCGCCGCCGCGATGGAACGCAACGACCCGGCCGGGGCCGTGGCGATGTGGAAGCGCCTCAGGACCACGTTGCCCCCCGACAGCCCCGAAGTAGCGCAGATCGACAAAGTTTTAGCGCAGCTTGAAGGCGCCCTCAAGGGAGACACGCCAGGGCCCGCCGCCGCATCCGCGACGGCTGCCAAGGGCAATCCCGCACCAGCGCAGGCCGCCAGCGCCGCGCCCGCTGCCAAGCCCGCGCCGATGATGGCCAATGCCGCGCCCGCGCCCGCCGCCAAGCCCGCACCGACGGCCAATGCCGCGCCCGCACCCGGTGCTGCGCCCACCGGCCAATCGGTGGAAGGCCGTGTGGAAGTCGATCCCAAGCTCGCCGCGCGCGTGGCGCCGGGCGACACCGTCTTCATCTTTGCCCGCGATCCCGACGGCTCCCGCATGCCGCTGGCGGCCCTCAAGTTGACCGCGGGCGAGCTGCCGAAAGCCTTTACGCTCACCGACGCGATGGCCATGTCCGCCAGCACCACCATTTCCGCCGCCAAGCGGGTGGTGGTCGAAGCCCGCATCAGCAAGTCCGGCGAGGCCACCCTCAAGTCAGGTGACCTGGCGGGCACCAGTGCGCCGGTGGCGCCCGGCGCG
>JBKJSU010000149.1:0-3819 GCA_046594415.1 Casimicrobiaceae bacterium
TTGGCCGGCTCCGGCACGCCGGCCAATCCTTCGCGCAGCGCGACCGTGAATACGGCGGCCGCAATCTGCGCCGAGACGTCGCGCACGTTCTTCAACGGTGGAAACAGGCTGCCCTGCGCGAGGTCCGCGGCCGTGACCTGCGCGGCGAGCGTGCGTGCGGCAGCCATGAACATCGACTCGGTCACGCGCGACGCGCGGGACAGGATCACGCCGAGGCCCATGCCCGGGAAGATGTAGGAGTTGTTGCCCTGGCGCGGCACGAAGGTCTTGCCGCCGAGCGTGACGGATGGGAAGGGCGAGCCGCATGCAAAAAGTGCCCGGCCGTCGGACCACTGGTAAGCCTGTTCCGCCGTGCACTCGGACTTCGAGGTGGGATTCGACAGCGCGAATATCATCGGCCGGGTGTTGATCGCCGCCATCGTGCGCACGATCTCCTCGGTGAATGCGCCACCCACGGCGGCGACGCCGATGATTGCCGTGGGCTGCAGGGCCTGCACGGCATCCAGCAGCGTGCCGGCCGGCGCATGCGCGTGCGCAAACGGCAGCTTGTGGGCCGCGAGTCCGGAGCGCTGCGCGACCACCAGTCCCTGCGAGTCGAACAGCCAGCATCGTTGGCGCGCCGACGCCTGATCGAGGCCTTCAGCCACCATGGCGGCGACGACCAGTTCGGCGATCCCGGTGGCCGCTTCGCCGGCGCCCTGGAACAGCAGCGTTTGCTCGCCGAGCTTGCTGCCGGTGATCCGCAATCCGGAGAGAATGCCCGCCAATGCCACCGCGGCCGTGCCCTGGATATCGTCGTTGAAGGTCGGGATCTTGTCGCGGTAACGCTGCAGCAGCCGGAACGCATTGTGGTTGGCAAAGTCCTCGAACTGGATCACGACGCCAGGGAAGACCTCGCGCGCCGCGGTGATGAACTCATCCACCAGTGCGTCGTATTCGGCGTCGCGCAGGCGGGGCTGCTGCAGCCCGAGATACATCGGGTCCTTGAGCAACGCCGGATTGTTGGTGCCGACGTCGAGAAGCACCGGCAGGCAGGCCGTGGGTGCGACTCCCGCGCAGGCGGTGTACAGCGAAAGCTTGCCCACCGGGATGCCCATGCCATTGGCGCCGAGGTCGCCCAGGCCCAGGATGCGTTCGCCATCGGAGATCACGATGATCGCGACATCACGGCGGGGCCAGTTGGCCAGCACCTCGGCTACGCGTCCGCGATCGTTGGCGCTGACAAAGATGCCCCGCGGCCGCTGGAAGATGTGCCCGAACTGCTGGCAGGCGAGACCCACGGTGGGCGTGTAGACGATGGGCGTCGTCTCGTCCGGATAGTCCATCAGGATGCGGAAGAACAGCGACTCGTTGCGGTCGTGCAAGGCCGTCAGGTCGATGAATTTCTCGAGATCCGACGTCTTGCGCCGGAAATTTTCGAGCACGCGCGCCACCTGCTCGTCCTGCGAGCAGATGCGCGGAGGCAACAGTCCGCGCAGCCCGAGGCCGTCGCGCTCGGTGGCGGTGAACGCGGTGCCCTTGTTGAACACCGGGTCCTGCAGCAATTGCATGCCACGAAGTGCCGGCTTTGCCGGCGTTGATGATCCAGGTTCCTGGTGCGGCATGAGGCGTCCTCTCCTGATGGGTCCGGTACGCGGCGCAGCGGCGGCCGCCCGGTTTCTCAACTATCTTCGGGAATCATCTTGATCGCACCGCACGGGCACTCGGACACACAGATGCCGCAGCCTTTGCAGTAGTCGAGGTTGAATTCGAAGCGCTTGCCTGGCCCCAGCTTGATCACCGCGTTGTCGGGACACACGCCATAGCAGTTGTCGCACTCGAAGCAGTTGCCGCAGGACAGGCAGCGCCGCGCCTCGAACAGCGCATTGGTTTCGTCCAGCCCGCTCACCACCTCATCGAAGGTGGAGGTGCGCCGGGCGAGCTCGAGCATCGGCCGCACGGTCTTGGGCGCATCGCTGTAGTACCAGGTATTGAGCTTTTCGAACGTGGCCAGGGCGTGCTTCGGCGCCGGCGCGTAGTCGGCGCCGGAAAGCCACGCGTGAATATTGCGCGCCGCCTTCTTGCCGTGGCCGACGCCGACGGTCACCGTACGTTCGGAGGGCACCATGTCGCCGCCGGCGAAGATCCCGGGGTACCCGGTCATCATGTTCGGCGCCACCTGCACGGTGCCTTCCTTGAGCGCGAGTCCCGGCACGCCCTCGAGCAGCGACAGGTCGACGTTCTGGCCCAGCGCCAGGATCAGCGAGTCGGATTCGAGCGTTTCGAATTCCCCGGTCGGCTGCGGAAACCCTTTTTCGTCCAATGCCATTTTTTCAACGGTCAGCGTGCCTTCGTTGGCCATGTTCTTGATGGTCGACAGCCACTTGATCAGCACGCCTTCCTGCAGCGCTTCCTCCACCTCGAAGTCGTGCGCGGGCATCTTTTCGCGGGTGCGCCGGTAGACGATGATGGCTTCGGACGCGCCCAGCCGCTTGGCCGTGCGCGCGACATCCAGCGCGGTGTTGCCGCCGCCATAGACGACCACACGGCGGCCCAGCATCGGCTTCTCCTCGTTCTCCATGCTGCGCAGCACCGCGACTGCATCGAGCATGTGCGCGGCCTCCCCGGCCGGGATGTAGGCGCGCTTGGCAATGTGCGCGCCCACCGCCAGGAACGCCGCGTCGAACTTGCCTGCGCGCATCGTCGCGAGGATGTCCGTGACCTTGGTATCGAGTTCGAGCTCGACGCCAAGGTCCAGGATGCGCTTGATCTCGGCATCGAGCACGTCCCGCGGCAGCCGGTATTTGGGGATGCCGAAGCGCATCATGCCGCCGGCGAATGGACCGGCCTCGACGATGCGGACGTGGTGACCGAAGCGGCGCAGGTGATAGGCCGCGGAGATTCCGGACGGACCGGCGCCGACGATCAACACGCGCTTGCCGGTGGCGGGAGGCGGCGCGTCGAATTTCCAGCCGCGCTTGATGGCCTCGTCGCCGAGAAATCGCTCGACCGAATTGATGCCGACCGCCTCGTCGAGCTTGCCGCGATTGCAGGCACCTTCGCATGGGTGATAGCACACGCGGCCCATGATGGCCGCCAGCGGATTGTCCTGCGTCAGCGCCCGCCAAGCGGTTTCGTAGTCGCCCGACTCCGCGTGATAGAGCCAACCCTGTATGTTCTCGCCGGCGGGGCACGCGTGATTGCAAGGCGGCAGCAGGTCGACATACAGCGGCCGGTTAGTGCGCCACGCGCCCGTCTTGTTGGCGAGGCTTGATCCGGCGTCCAGGGTGATGGCATAGGGCTTTTCCACGCGGTCTCCTATGGCAGCAGGCCGAACCTGGCGATGTTGTGATCGGCCATCTTCTGGATCATGGCGATACGTTCGTGGTCGGGCGTCTTGCCGAACAGGTGGGCGAAGCGCTTCTGCAACTTGAGGTAATCGGTCACCGGCACCTGGTGGCGGATGTGCGTACGCGCGGTGATCTCGCCGTGGTGCGCCTCGAACAGCGGAAAGAGGCCGGTTTCGACGGCCAGGCGCGCCACCTTGATCGTGTCTTCGGGCGCCGAACCCCATCCCAGCGGGCACGGCACGAAGATGTGGATGTAGCGCGCACCTTCGATGCTCATCGCGTAGGTCACCTTGCGCTCCAGGTCGCGGAGGTTCGACACGCTGGCGGTGGCGACGTACGGAATGTTGTGCGCCATGGCGATCAGCGGCACGTTCTTGCCGGTGCCGAAGACATTGCCCGGGTGCGGGCCGAGCGCGGGGGTCGTGGCGGTCCGCGCGGTCGGCGGCGTGGCGCTGGAGCGCTGTACGCCGGTATTCATGTACGCCTCGTT
>JBKJSU010000198.1:0-19526 GCA_046594415.1 Casimicrobiaceae bacterium
CGCTTCTTCCTCAAGAACACTGCGCCGAACCTTGCCGGCGCCGAGTTGTCCGACCTGGTGCGCGGTG
Organism: Casimicrobiaceae bacterium; assembly: GCA_046594415.1. Lineage (GTDB taxonomy): Bacteria > Pseudomonadota > Gammaproteobacteria > Burkholderiales > Casimicrobiaceae > VBCG01. The sequence continues at coordinate 68 of JBKJSU010000198.1, forward strand.
CCATCGAGAACAACGGCGGGCGCATCACCACCAGCCAGAACCCCGGCCCCCGGGACGAGGGCCGGTTCAAGCAGGTCGCGGTGGCCGTGCAGTTTTTTGCAACAACGCCGGCGCTGGCCAAGATTCTGCAGGTGCTCGATACACAAATTCCGTACCTGACCGTCGATAATCTGTCGATACGCCCGCTGTCCGCGTTTCGGGGCTTCAAGCCGGGTCCGGGGCAGGAGCCGGAGAACAACGTGCAACTCGAGGTGTCTGCCTTGGCCTACCTCGAACTTGCCAAGCCGGCGCCAGCCAAGTGATGGAGAAGCGATGAACGCGGTTTCGACGACAGTGCGGTTTTGGGCCATGTGGATGGCCCCGCTCGCCGTGCTCGTCCTCGTCCTCGGCTGGCAGACCGATTGGGGCCACGAGTGGATCCGCGTGCCGCCGGCCGCTGCCACGGCGGTGCCGCCGCCCGTCACCGTGGCTGTGCTCCCACCCTATGTGCCGGACGCCACGGTGGAAACCAGCCGCGACACGATCGACCGCACCCTGTTCAATCCCACGCGGCGACCCGCCCCGGTCGCCGTGGCCGAGGCCCAGAAACCCCGTATGCAGCGCGGCCAGTTTGCGCTGACCGGCACGCTGCTGGTGGAGGGCAAGGCCACGGCCTTCCTGCGCGACGTCAACGGCGGCAAGGCGCGCCGCGTCCTGCAGGGAGAAACCATCAACGGCCTGCTGGTCGCCGAGGTCAAGCCGAACGGTGTCCGCCTGACGCAGGGGGACGAATCCGAAGAACTTGTGCTTAAACTCGCGGTCGGACCCAGGACGACGATCCAACCGGTGGTTGCCGCACCCGCCTCCGGCGCCGCATTCGCCGCCGCGGCCGGGCTGTCGGCGGCGGACGCCGCGCGGATCGCGCCGCAGGTACGCGACGTCGCCGAGGTGCTGGCCGAGCGCCGCCGCATGGCGCGTGACGCCGAGGCCGCGGCCGCCGGACGCCCACCCGGGGCGCCCATCCCTGCCGCCGCGCCGCCTGCCGCTGCCGCACCGACGCCGGCACCCGCGGCCGCCGCCGGATCGAACGACCCGGCATGGGCTGGCGTGTATCAACGTTACCAACAACCGCGGCGATGAGACCATCCTGCGTCACTCTGCGATAATCGCCGGCCGGCGTGGACTGGATGTCCACGGCGCCGGCCAGGATAAAAAACAATGCCGAATCCTTCCCTGGTCCGCGGAACCCTGTTCTGCACGGTAGCGCTGTTCGCGGCGGCCTGTGCGGCGCCCGGCGTGCCCCCCGACTCGCCGTCATTGGCGCGTTCCGCGTTGAATCGCGGCGGCGGCAGCATTTCGCCAGCGCTGGCCGACGCCGCCACGCGGGCGCAGGCGCCGGCCGAACCGCAGACGGTGCTCTCGGACAAGGCGAGCCTGTTCCGGGGCACCGGTGTTGTCGTCAAGGGCATTCAACCGGGCGGCGCGCTGCCGCCCGGACCCGTCATGCAGACGCCGGGAGGCGGGGTGGTGCTCAATTTCGAGGGGGCCGACCTGCGCGAGGTGGTGCGCAACATCCTGGGCGACATCCTCAACGAGAACTACACGATCGACCCGTCGGTGGGCGGCACGGTCACCATCCGCACCTCCACCGGCATCCCGCGCGAGGCGCTGCCCGCGACGCTCGAAACGCTGTTGCGGCAAAACGGCGCCACGATGATCAAGAACGGCGGGCTGTACCTGGTCGTGCCCCAGGCGGCGGCTGTGCGCGGCAACATCACTCCGCAACTGGGCAATTCGGCCCGCGCGCTGCCGCCGGGATTTTCTGTGCAGATCGTGCCGTTGCGCTACGTCGGGGTCCGCGAAATGCTGCGGCTGATCGAGCCCTTTGCCAAGGACGCGCAGGCGGTCCGACCCGATGAGTTGCGCAACCTGCTGGTGCTGTCCGGCACCGAGCGCGAACTGAAGAACCTGATGGACACGATCGACATGTTCGACATCGACTGGATGGCGGGCATGTCGGCGGGGCTCTTCACGCTCAAGAATTCCGACGTGAAGACGGTGATGACCGAACTGGAGAAGGTGCTGGGTGACCGCAACCTGAGCCCGCTCACCGGCATCCTGCGCATCGTGCCCATCGAGCGCATGAACGCGCTGCTGGTGATCACGCCACAGCCGGCCTATCTCGAGGAAGCAAGGAAATGGGTGGAGCGGCTCGACCGCACCAGTGAAACCGGCGGCGGCCTGCAACTCTACGTCTACAACCTGCAGAACACCCGCGCCGAGCGTCTGGCGCCGTTGCTGCAGCAGGCCTTCACCGGCCGCGTGACGCAGCCGGTGGCGGGCGCTGCGCCCACGCTGGCCCCGGGCACGCCGGCCGGCACCATCGTCAACCCGCCCACGTTCCAGGCCCAACCTTCGGTGCCGGTGGCGAACCCCGGCACGACGCCTGGCGCGGTTGCCGCCGGCGTGGCGGCCGGTCGCGCGGCCGGCGCCGCAGCCGACGGCACCGGCATCGTGCGCAACCTGCAGGTCGTGGCCGACAAGGACAACAACACGCTGCTCATCATCGCCACGCCGTCCGAATTCGCGGTGATCGAGGCGGCGCTGAAAAAGCTGGACATCCCGCAGCGGCAGGTATTGATCGAGGTCACGATTGCCGAGGTCACGCTCACCGACAAGCTGGAGTTCGGCGTGGAGTGGCTGTTCAAGGGGGGCGCGCCGTCCGGACGCGGCGCCGGAGGCCTCATTCTTCCGCCGGTGTCCTCCAGCGGCGGGAGTTCGGGCGGATTCAACCCGGGCGTGCCGGCTGCGCCGGGTGTCGGCCTGTCGCTCGCGCGCGGTTTCTCCTACATCATCCAGAACGCGGCGTTTCCGGGCGGCATTTCGGCGGTCCTGAACCTGCTCGACCAGTATGGCAGCACCAAGGTCGTGGCCAATCCCCACATCGCGGCGCTCGACAACCAGAAGGCCACCATCAAAGCCGGCAACCGGATTCCGGTCAATCAGCAGACGCTCGTCGGCGGCACCACCAACGCCGTCACCACGACCTCGCAGTACATCGATACCGGGGTGCTGCTGCAGGTGACGCCGCATATCAATGCCGGCGGTCTCGTGACACTCGACGTCCAGGCCGAGGTGTCCAACCCCGGAACGCCCGCCAACGTCGGCGATGCGCCCCCCATCAACACGCGTTCGGTGCAGACCTACGTGGGCGTGCAGAGCGGGCAGACGATGGTGATGGGTGGTCTCATCGGCGACTCGCGCTCCAACGATTCCGAGGGCCTGCCCTGGATCTCACGCATTCCGATCATTGGCGGCCTCTTCGGCAACCAGACGCTGAAGAACAACCGGACCGAACTCGTCCTGTTCATCACGCCGCGGGTGGTCGAGAACTCGGCCGACATTGCCGGCGCCATCGAAGACCTGCGCCGCAAGATGGACAACCTCGATCGGTTCTTCCCCTACGTCAAGCCGTTCCCCGATGCGGTGTTCCCGCCGCCGCCGGTCGCACCGACGCAGATGCCGATTCCGCAGCTCAAATGAAAGAAGACTGATGTTTTTGGAACGATTTTCAGGTTTTTCGCAAATTTCCCGACATTTCGTCGCTGTTTCCCGACACGGCTGTCGGGCTGTGGCGACATTGGCCGTGATTGGCCTGGCAGGTTGCGCTGCGTTTGGCGGCAACCCCATGGCCGCGGCGCCCACCACGCCGGAAGCCCGTCAGGCGCTGGTGACCGAGCGGGCCAATGCCCGCTGGGCGGCCCTGATCAAGGACGACCTGGACGCCGCCTACGGCTATCTCAGCCCGGCATCGAGAGAAGTGTTGTCACTCGACAAATACAAGACGACAATGAGGCGCGGTGCGTTCCGGGCGGCGAAGGTTGAATCAGCCGCCTGCGACGGGGATTCCTGCAAGGTGGGGCTGCTGCTCACCTATGATCACCGGCAGATGAAGGGGATCTCTACACTGATCGTTGAATCCTGGATTGTCGATGGCAGGCAAGCTTGGTATGTGAACTGAATTGTATGATTTATCGCGTTGTGTCGTCACTTTGAGACGTTGTAGAAAATCCACAGGTCAACCGTCGGGACGAACACCTTTGTTTGTCAAAAGAGGCTGGCTGTAATAACATTCGCGTGCTGTTGGTTCTAAAGTGATCACTTTAAAACGGCACTCAATCAGGAGTCATTACCAACTATGAATACGTTCAAACAGAAATCGCTGTACGCCGTTGTGGCTGGCCTGAGCGCGCTTGGCGCGACCGGTGCCGCCCAAGCGGTGTCAGTCAACCACGATGGTCTGGGCCAAGCCCTGATCTACCCGTACTACACGGTACGCGAACCCAAGGTTGGCGCCTCGTACAACTCGCTGCTGTCGGTCGTCAACTCGACTGGCTCGGCGAAGGCAGTCAAGGTCCGCTTCCTGGAAGGCAAGAACAGCCGCGAAGTACTTGACTTCAACTTGTACCTGTCGGCCAAGGACGTCTGGACTGCCGCCATCATCCCGACCACCGATGGCGCTGGCATCTTCACGGCGGACACCTCCTGCACCACGCCGAAGGTGTCGAACAGCTCGGCAGCCCCGACCCAATTCGTCAATTTTGCCTACACGGGCAGCAACGACGACAAGGCCGGCACGTCGCTCGACCGTACCCGTGAGGGCTATGTCGAAATCATCGAAATGGGCAATGTCATTGGCGCAACTGCCACTGCTGTGACCCACGTTGCGGGTGTCCCGCCTTGCACGCCCCTGGGCGGCGCGTCGGCTGACACGGTTGCCGGCAACGGCGGCCTGTTCGGCAGCATGACGCTGATCAACGTGCTTCGCGGTGAAGACTTCGCAGTCGACGCAACGGCGCTGGACGGCTTCTCGTCCATCCCGCTGTGGAACACTGCCGGTTCGATCCTCCCGAACCTCGCCAACGTCAACCCGAAGACCTCGGTTGTTGTCTCGGGCTCGACGGTGTACATCACCGACTGGTCGGCTTCGACGAACCCGGTTGATCCGGTCTCGGCCGTGCTGATGCACAACAACGTGTACAACGAATTCGTTCTGGACGCCAACACCAAGTCGGGCACCGACTGGGTCGTCACGTTCCCGACGAAGGCGTTCTACTACTCGGGCCTCACGGTCACCAAGCTGTTCCAGAGCAACTTCGGCGCCTCCGGCGCGTGCGACGATGTGGCCCTGACGCAGTACGACCGCGAAGAGCGCACGATCATTTCGCAAACGTCCTTCTCGCCGCCCCCGCCGACCAACACGGATTCGATCTGCTGGGAAGCGAACGTGATCACGTTGAACAACACCAACGTGCTCGGCTCGAAGAACGTCGCCAACATCCCGACGACGTTCGCCAACGGCTGGATCTCGTTGAACTTCATCGCCCCGACGCCGAAGCATCAGCTGGTGGGCGGTGCATCGACGACGTTCAACACGAAGACCGGCGTCCAAGGTGCCCTGGTATCGACGACGTTCGCCGGCCTGCCGGTTATCGGCTTCGCCGCGATCACGTTCGAAAACGAGACGCTTCCTGGCTCGACGGGCCCGATCCAGTCGAACTACGGCGGAAACCTGCAGCACAAGGTCACGTCCAGCGTCAAGTAATCGCAGCAGCTTCAGTTGTATCGGGGGCGAGGAGCAATCCTCGCCCCTTTTTCTTCCTGGAGGCGCATTCCCCGCGCTGCCCTACACGACGATGAAAACCCAATTCCAGACCCTAATTACCGCTGGTGTGCTGACGCTGGCATGCCTGCTATCGGCACCGCAAGCCGCCTTCGCCCAAGCCGCAGGCGATACGGTGCTCATGTCCAACAGCCTGGCCAAGGTCACCCGCGCCGAGTATGACGTCGAGCTGCAGCGCCTGCCCGCCGAACTGCGCCCGGGCTTTGCCAACAATGCCCGCCGCGTCAACGACCTGCTGGTGCGGATGCTCGTGCAGAAGTCGTTGGCCGCCCAGGCGCGCGGCGCCAAGCTCGATACGCAGCCGGACAACATGATGCGCATCCAGCTCGAAACCGACCGCCTGCTGGGCCAGATCTACATCGAAAAGGTCGAAGCCGACGCTGCCGCCGAATTCGAGGCCACGAAGTTGCGCTTCGAAGCGCGCGCGCGCGAGATCTACATCACCGACAAGGCCCGCTTCGCGCGACCCGAGCAACTCGAGGCTACGCACATCCTGTTCGACACCAAGAAGCGCAGTGCGGACGACGCAAAAAAGCTTGCCGTCGCCACGCGCGCAAGGATCGTCGCGGGCGCCGACATGGGCGCGCTTGCCCGCGAGCTGTCCGACGACCCTTCCGCGCAGAACAACAGCGGCAAGCTCGACTGGTTTGCCAGCAAGGAAATGGATCCCGCCTTCGCCGCCACCGCGTTTGCCTTGAAGAACGTCGGCAACCTGAGCGAACCGGTGCAATCGCAATTCGGCTGGCATGTGATCCGGCTGGACGCGCGGCGCCCGGCGGCGGTGCCGCCCTACGAAGAAGTACGCGACACATTGATGGCCGAGCAGAAGAAGCGTTTTGTCGACGAGCGTCGCGAAGAAGCAGTCACGGCGGTGCGCAAGGACTCGCAGACGCAAGTCAATCGCGATGCGGTGGATGCACTCACGCCGCGCGTCGATGTCGAAGCGGCCAAGCGTGCGGCCGGCGCCGCTGCCGGCGCGCTGGTGCCCGCGCCCAGGCCGGCACCGCAGTAGCGGCCTGCCGCACCAGCAGAACACGGTGCCTGAACGCATGCCGCAGCCGTCCGTGTTCGCCCGGGGCAACGTGGTGCCAGCCCCGTCGGCCGCGGTGCGTGACCGGGCGCTGTTCTTCAATTTCTTCCGGCGCGAGCTCAACACCCGCTACCTCGGCAGCGTGTCCGGCTTTGCGTGGGCGTTCGTGCACCCGCTGGTGTTGCTGGTCGTCTATCACTTCGTCTTCACGACCATCTTCAAGGCCAAGGGCTTCGGCAGTGAGAGTTTCCTGTCGTTCGTTGCGGTGGCGCTATGGCCGTGGCTGGCGGCCCAGGAGGGCATCCAGCGCGCCGCCACCAGCCTCGCCGGCTACGCGGGGCTGATCCGCAAGGTTGCCTTTCCGCACGAACTCGTGATCTATGCATCCGTCGCCGCGACGCTGACGCTGCAGCTTGCCGGCTATCTCGTCGTGCTGCTTGCGCTCGTCGCATTCGGCGAACCGATCCATCTCGAAGGACTGCTGCTGGCACTGCCGCTGTGGGTGGTGATGGCGATCGGCATCATCGGCTTCGCCTTGTTCTTCGCCGCGCTGCAGGTCTTCGTGCGCGACGTCGAGCATGTGCTGATGCCGGCGCTGATGATCCTGATGTACCTCACGCCGATCCTGTATCCGCTGACGCTGGTGCCGGAAGTGATGCGGCCATGGGTGGCAGCCAACCCATTCAGCTGGCTTGTGGGCCGGCTGCGCGATGCGCTCCTTGACGGCAAGCTCGCGCTCGAATGGGGTGACGCGGTCGCCGTGCTGGTGGCGCTTGCCATCTTCTTCGCCGGTCGCTGGGTGTTTCGCCGCCTATCGCCGTACTTCGAGGACTTTGTGTGAGCGCGCCGCTGTTGTCCCTCGAAGGCGTGGGCAAGGACTATGCGAAGGTGGAGTCGCGGGGCGGGCAGTTGCGCCTTGTATGGGACCTGTTGCGTGGCCACGGCGCGGCCCACGTGTTCCGGGCACTCGACGACGTCAGCTTCACGCTGCAGCGGGGTCAATCACTGGGCATCGTCGGCGAAAACGGCGCGGGCAAGTCCACGCTGCTGAAGATCGTGGCCGGCGTGATTGCCCCCACGCGCGGCCGGTTGCGGGTCAATGGTCGCGTGGGCGCGCTGCTCGAACTGGGATCCGGCTTTCACCCAGACTACACGGGTCTTGCCAACATCGAGTTGTCGGCGGCGTTGCTTGGCCTGTCGCCGCGCGAGATCGCGTCCAAGCGCGAGGAAATCGTGGCCTTTGCCGACATCGGCGACCACATCAACGAGCCGATCAAGAACTACTCGTCCGGCATGGTGGTCAGGCTGGGATTTGCGGTGGCCACTGCGCTGCGGCCGGACATCCTCATCACCGACGAAGTGCTCGCGGTGGGCGACGAGTCGTTCCAGAAGAAGTGCATCGCCTGGATCGAGGACTATCTCTCCGACGGCGGCACGTTGCTGCTGTGCTCGCACAGCATGTATCACATCCAGAAGCTGTGCCGCCACGCGATCTGGCTGCGCCACGGCCAGGTCGTGCGCGACGGTGCCGCCATGGACGTGACGCAGGCCTATCTTGCCTTCCACGAGGAGAAGTCCGCGCAGGCCAAGCAGCCGATGGCAGCCGCCGTTGCCCACGCGGCCGGCGTCTACGCAGTGCAGAACCTGACCATCGAGCCTTCGGGTTCGCTCTCGCAGGGCGAGACCCTCGCCATCCGCGGCGAGATCCTTTCACCGGACGGCCGGGCACCGGTGGTCCTGCTGGGCATTGTCCGCGCCGACGGCACGCCCGTGTATGGCGTGGCCAGCGACATGGAAGGCGTGGCCCTGCTGCCCCAGACCGGCAACCGGTTTGCCTTCGGTCTTACGTTGCCGGGATTGCAGTTGCTGCCGGGCAAGTACGTGGTGCGTGCGCACGCCATGGACCCCGAGGGCGTGCGCCTGTTCGACAACGTGGAGCGACCCTTTGTGGTCAGCGGCGCGTCGCGCGAGATGGGTTTCGTCCGCCTGCCGCATCGCTGGCACGATCCGGGTTGACGCAGGTGGCGATGGCGCCGACCTGCGTGCGGGCCGCCATCGGCTAAAATTGCGGCAGGCGCGACGTTGCACCCGCGACCGCGCTGCCAGCCATGCAAAAACCCCTCGAATTCACCGGCGAACGTTTCGTCCCGGGCATCCCCGGGGAAATTGCACACGAGCATTGGCATCGCTATGCGTTCGCGCGGCGTTTCGTCGCGGGCAAGCGGGTGCTCGATGTCGCCAGCGGCGAGGGCTATGGCACCATGCTGCTGGCTGCGGCGGCAGGCAGCGTGATCGGCGTCGATGTCGATCCCGCCGCCGTGGCGCATGCGCGAACGACCTATGCGCAGCAGGCCAACATACGCTTCGAATGCGGGTCGGCCGCGGCACTTCCACTCCCCGCTGCATCGATCGATGCGGTCGTCTCCTTCGAAACGATCGAGCACCTGCCGCAGACGATGCAGCCGGCGATGCTCGCGGAAATCGCGCGCGTGCTGACGCCGGAAGGCATTCTCGTGCTGTCGGCCCCCAATCCGGCCGAGTACTCCGACGCCCGCGGGTACCGCAATCCGTTTCATTTGCACGAGCCGACACGCGACGAACTCGACGCCATGCTTGCCGTCGCGTTTCCAATGCGCCGCTGGTTTCGGCAGCGGCGCTATTTCGGGTCCGCGCTGTGGAGCGAACAGGCGGCGGCCGGCGTGGAGAACTTTGCGGGCGACGATGCCCGTGTCGAGGTCGCCGCACCGCCGCCGGCCATGTACTTCGTGGTCGTCGCGGCGCGCGCGGCCACCGTCGGCATTCCCGCTGCGCCGGGGCTTTCGCTCTTTTCCGATCCTGCCGAAGTCGAGCTCGCGCGCCTCGACGGCCGCGCGGCCGATGTGCTGCGCCTCGATGGACTGCTGCGCGAACGCGATGCTGCGCTCGATCGCCAGACCACCCACATCCGGCATCTGGAGGATCTCGTCGAAGTTCGCGAGCGCATCGTCGTCGAGCGGGATGCGCAGCTGGATGCCGCGACCCGGGCCCAGGAAGCACTGATCGTCGAGCGCGAGCAGGCCGCCCACCAGCGCGACATGCTGGCGCTCGAGCGGGACACGCTTGCCGGCGAACGCGCCGCTGCCACGCGCGCGCGCGACGGTGCCAACGAAGCGCTGGGCTCGGCGCGGCAGGCAGTGGACGCACTGGAGGAGGAACGCCAGCGCCTGGAGCGCGCGCTGGCGGCACAGGAGCGACTCATTGCCTATCGGCAAAGCGTTCGCGGCTGGCTGGCACTGCCGTGGATGCGCTGCAAGCTCTGGTGGCAGCACAGGCGGGAGTCGTGAACGCCCCGTCACCGCACTACGTCATCGACGTGGTCGTGCCGGTCTACAACGCGCTGGACGATGTCCGCCTTTGCGTCGCCAGCGTGCTTGCAACGTTGCGGCCCGACGTGCGCCTGGTGCTCATCGACGACGCGTCGCCGCATCCCGGCGTGGCGGCGTTCTTCGCGGAGATGGAACAGCTTGCGCATCCGCAATTGGTGCTGCTGCGCAACGACGTCAACCTCGGCTTTACCGGCACGGCCAACCGCGGGATGGGCCTGTCGCGCGCCGACGTCATCCTGCTCAATTCCGACACGATCGTCACAGCGGGTTGGCTCGACGCGATGATGCATTGCGCTGCGACCGATGCGCGCATCGGCACGATCACGCCGTTCTCCAACAATGCCGAGATCTGCTCGTTCCCCGAGTTCTGCGTCGCCAACGCATGGCCCGCGGACGGCGACGCCAATCGCGTAGCCGTCGCGATGGCGGCGGCGGCCGTGCCGTCCTATCCCGACCTTCCCACCGGGGTGGGCTTCTGCATGTTCGTCAGGCGGGCGCTGCTCGATGCAATCGGCGCCTTCGATCCGGTGTTCGGTCTGGGCTACGGCGAGGAGAATGACTTCTGCCTTCGCGCCGCCGCCGCGGGCTGGCGCAACGTGCTCGCGGACAATGCATTCGTCGTGCATAGGGGAGGGCGCTCGTTCGAAGGGCAGAAGGCCTGGCTGGGTCCGCGCAACATGGCGTTGCTGCTCGAGCGACATCCGCACTATCTCGACATGGTGCATGCGTACATCGCGGCCGATCCGCTGCGCGCGTTGCGCGCCGCCGCGGCGCTGCGACTGGCCGTCGCGACGTCCCCCGAGCGCGGCGTGCTGCATGTGATCCATCACCACGGTGGCGGCACCGAGACGCACGTGCGCGCATTGATCCATGCGTCGCGGGATCGCTGGCGGCACTACCTCGCGATAGCGGTCGGCGACTACTGGCAGGTGGAGGAGCATCGCCCGGACGGCGGAACCGTCACCTTCGAGTTCCTGCGCAACGAGCATGAGCCGTGGCGCGATTTTGTCGGTGGAGTCTGCGCCACCTTCGGGGTTGCGCTCATGCATCTGCACAACATCTCCGCCTGCAGGGACGGCATCCTCACCGCGCTCGAGAATCCGCCGGTGCCCTTCGGCTACACCGTGCACGATCTCAATTTCGCGTGCCCCACGATCACCTTTCTGGACGCCACCGGCTTCTACTGCGGCGCGCAGACCGAACCGTCCATCTGCAGCCGCTGCCTTGCCGCGCAGCCGCCGTTCGTCGACGTCGACATCGTGCACTGGCGCGATCGGCACCATGCGCTGCTGGCGCGCGCGTCCTTTCGCATTGCGCCGTCGCAATGGGTTGCCACGATGCTGCTGCGGTACTTTCCGGATTGCCCGGCCACGGTGATCGCGCACGGCGCGCCCGAAGTCGAGGCGGCTCCGTTGGGGCCGTTGCCGCTGGCGGTCCCCGATGACGGCATTCCCACGGTGGCGCTGCTGGGCGCGATCGGGCCGGACAAGGGTGCCCGGCGCATCGAGCGCCTGGTGGCATTGGCGCGCGAGCGCAACGCGCCGGTTCGGTTCGTGCTGATCGGCTACATGGACGTCGAGCACGGGCCGATGCAGTCGGCAGACGCCCGGTTCACCGTGCATGGCCGCTATGTGGCGTCGGCATTGCCGGGATTGCTCGATCACTATCGCGTGGCGCTCGTCCTGTTTCCATCGGCGGGACCGGAAACATTCAGCTACACGCTGACCGAAGCCTGGGCTGCCGGTCGCCCCGCGATCGTGCCGCCCATCGGCGCGCTCGCCGAACGCGTGCAGGGCAGCGGCGCGGGCGTGGTGCTGATGGACGCGGAGTGGCGCGACGAGGCGCAGATGCTCGAGCGTCTCATCGCGGAGCTTGGTGTGGCGGGACGCGATCGACTCGCGGCGATGGCCGCGAAGGCGCGCGCGCTTCCGCACGCAACGATCGAGTCGATGACCCGGCAGACGTTTGCGCTCTACGCCGGCGCGATCGAATTCAGCGCGCACGCGACGACCACGGGCAAAGTCTTTCAACCCGGCCGCATGCGCGCGGCGTTGAGCTATGTGGCGTGGCAGCCGCCTGCGCCAGCGCACGCACCGGCGTCTGCCATTCACGCCGGTTGGCTCGAGCGCGTTGCCCAGGCAGCGCTCGCGCGGCGCCATACGTTGGCCGGTCGGGTGCTGGCGCGCTGCACGCCCGCACCTCTGCTGGCAGCGCTGCGCTCGCGCCTCAAGCCATGACCACCGAGACCATGACCGCGTGGGTGGCGCGGGGTCGCGCGCATCAGGGCGAAGGCCGCGCGGCCGACGCGCTGCCGTGCTTCCGCCGCGCGGCGCGCGAGGATCCGCAGTCACCGCTTCCGCAGTTTCACCTGGGCGAGGTGCTGTGGCAGCTTGGCCTTCCCGTCGAAGCCGTGGCCGCCTGGCACCGCTCCGCGCACCTTGACCGCAATTTTGTTCCGCCGCGACAGGCACTGGGCGAAGCTGCGCTGCTGCACGGCGACTTCGCCAATGCGAGTGCAATGGCCGGCGAGGCGGCAGCGGTGGAACCACACAATGACCGCGCCCACGCCGCGGCGGCGGCGGCGGCGGCGGCGCTGCATGACTCCGCCGCGATGGCCCTTTGCGCCGAGCAGGTCGGGCGCATGCCTGCGCTGGTCCAGGTACCGGCGCTCGCCAACGCCTATGCGGCCGCACTCTCCGCCGGTGACTCGGCAGCACGAACGGCGTTGTTCGAGGCGCTGTCCAGGCACGCTGCCATTGCGCCACCGGCATTGCTCGCGACACTCGCCGAACAGGGCGTAACGATTCCCGACGATACCGCCGAGCGCGCATGGATTCCGGACGATGCCGAGTCGCTGCGCCGCATTGCAGTGGCGGCCCGGCACGTCGCTCCGGAACTTGCCGCGCGGCTGGCGGACGGCTACAGCCGGTTGACGGCGTCGCGCGCCGCGCCGCCGGTGCCGTTGCTATGGCCGCGCCGCACCGCGGGCAACGGGCTTCGTATCGCATGGATCGCGCCTGCCCCCGGCACCGCAGCCTGGACGGCGTGGCTCCGCGCGCTCGCCGCCGCGCCGGTCCCGCACGACGCCCGCCATCTCGTGCTGACCGCTGCTGCTGCGGATGTCGTTCGTGCGGAACTTGCGGGGACAATGCTGGCCGATGCGCCGTTGCTGGCGATGCCGGCGCAACCTGATGTGGATGTCGGGCGCGCACTCGCGGCGCGCGATTGCGATGTGTTGGTCGATGCTGCAGGGCTGTCGATCGCGACGGGCAAGCTCCTTGCGATGCGACCGGCACGCCGCATTCTGGCGCTGGCCACCGGCGTGCCGGAGCATCGACCACCGCTGGTCGACAGTCGCGTGGAGGACGGTCCAATGCTTGCCGCAGCGCTGGCAGACCTGGCGGCCGCGACGAGCGACAGCGGGCAGCTGGACGTCGACGAGCTCATGCGCCGCTGGGATGCGGCAATTGCGCTGCACCGGGAGGGCGACATCGAAGCGGCCAGCGCTGGCTATGCGGAGGTCCTGCGCGAGCAACCTGCGTGGGCCCCTGCATGGCAGATGGTGGGAAACATCGCCAGCGCTGCGGGCAAGCTTGACGCAGCCCGCGCGGCCTTCGACGCCGCGCTCGCTGCCGCGCCGGATTTTGTCGAGGCGCGCATCTCCGCCGTCGAGCTGGCGGCGGCCACCGGCGACCCCGCGGCCGCCGCTGCCCGCGCGCGCCAGGGCCTGGCGCGCGCGCCGCGCGACGTGGGCCTCTGGCGTGTGCTCGGCCAGGTTGAACTTGCGCGCCGTGATGGCAGCGCCGCCGCAGCGGCCTTCGCAAGCGCGCTGCGCTTCGCGCCCGCGCAGGCCGACCTGCATTTCCATCATGGCGTGGCGCAGCAGATGGCCGGCGACAGGGACGCGGCGGCGCGTGCGTGGCAGCGCGCGTTGACTTTCAACCCGGACATGGCCGCCGCGGACTTCAACCTGGGCGTCCTGTTTGCGCAAGGCGGCAATGTCGATGCCGCCGTCGCTGCGTTCGGGCAGGTGCTGCAGATCGAGCCCGCGCACGTGGCGGCCTACAAGAGTCTTGGCGAAACGCTCCTTGCCGCCGGACGGATGGACGTTTGGTTCGCCAACTTCGACCGCTTCCGGACCCATTGCCCGACCGCGATGCCCATGGCGGTGCAGTCGCTCGAAGTCAGCGCCCATCGCGCCGACTTCGCGCAGATCGAAGCCACGCTGGATGGCCTTCGCCGTGACATCTTCGTTGCGGCCGACACGGTCGAGCTCGTCGATTGCCTCGAGGAACTGCTCTACCTGCTGCTGTTCGTCGACGTCGAGCCGGAACTGCTGTTGACGATGATGTGGCGTTACGACGCCGCGGCAACGAAGGTCTATGGTGCGCCGATGCCACCGTCCGGGCCGCGCCGTCCGGGGCCGTTGCGGGTCGGCTACCTGTCCGCAGACCTGCGCAATCATGTGATGGGAAAGATGATCTGGCAGGCCGTCGAGCATCACGACCGCGCGCGCTTCGAGACCTGCTTCTACTCGATGTCCGGCCAACGTGACGAATGGACCGAGCGTTTCGCGGCGATGGCCATGCAATACGTCGACGTGACCAGTCTCGACGATGCCGCCGCCGCCGCGCGCATCCGCGCTGACGATCTCGACCTGCTGGTCGACCTCGCCACGCACACGCGCGGGGCGCGACCGGGCATCCTCGCGCGCAAGCCGGCGCGGGTGCAGATCACGCACGTTGCGAGCGCCGGCACGCTGGGCCTGGCCGCGATCGATTTCAAGCTCACGGATCATCACGCCGACGTTCCGGAGAACAGCGCATTCCAGATCGAGCGGTTGCTGCCGATGGATGGCTGCGTCTACCCGTATCGCCAGGTTGCTCCCGCGGCCGACCATCCGTTCAATCGCGTCGCACTGGACATTGCGGCCGATGCGGTCGTCATCGGTGCATTCGTCACTCCGCTCAAATTGTCGCGGCGCTGCCTCGCGCTCTGGCGCGATGTCCTGCAGCAGATTCCGCGCGCGGTTCTCGCTTTCTCGCCGGCCAATCCGGCGCACCGCAGCAGTTATCTGCGGCTGGCACGCGCAGCCGGTATCGGCGAGGAGCGAGTGATGTTCATCCCGCAGGGCCGCAACGACGCCGAGAACCAGGCGCGTTATGAAGTCGTCGACTTCGTGCTTGATACGATGCCCTTCGGCGGCGTCAACGGGACAATGGAAGCGCTGGCCATGCAGGTGCCTGTGGTGACTTTGGTGGGGCGTCGTCATGGCGAGCGGACGTCGTACTCGATTCTGGTCAATCTCGGCGTGACCGAAACCATTGCGCAGTCGGGACGCGAATACGTCCGCATTGCGCAACGCCTTGCCGACGATGCGAATTTTCGCGCGGACGTTCGCGCTCGCATCGCCGCCGGATTGGTCGACTCGCCGCTGGTCGACATGCCGGCGCACACGTGCAATCTCGAGGCCGCGTATGTGCAGGCGGTCGCACTTGCGGCGCCCGCCGCCGACGCGCCGGGCTGAACCGGCCGTGGCCGATCCGCGACTTGCTCCACTCGCGGCGCGCCTTGCCGGTGGCGACGCCGCTGCGGCGGTTGCGTTGGCGGATGCGCTGCTGGCCGATGGCACGTTGGTGATGCCGGATCGCATCGCCGCGCTGGTCCTGCGCGCCCGCGCATTCGAGGATATGGCGGACCGCGACCGCGCGATCGTCGACCTCGAGGGCGCTTTGGCACTCGATGCGACGCAGGCCAGGATCTGGAATGAACTTGGTCTCGTGTATGCGGACGCCGGTCGTCCGGAGCGCGCCGTCGGCGCCTTCGAGCATGCGGTTCGCGTTGATCGGGGTTATGCACGCGGCTGGAACAACCTGGGCAACGCGCTGCGCAGCCAGGGCCGCATCGCGGATGCCGTGCGCGCGGCCGAGCACGCCACGGCAGCGGATGCCGGCTACGTCCTGGCGTGGGCCAACCTCGGGGCCTTGCGACGCGAGGCGGGTGACGACGCCGGGGCGGCGGTCGCGTTGCGGCGCGCGCTCGAGCTGGCGCCGGATCATGTCGGCGCGTTGCGCACGCTGGGCGGCCTGTTGCGCGAACGCAGCGACCTGACTGGCGCTGCCGAGGCGTTCCGCCGCGTGGCGTCGTTTGATTCCCGCGACGGTAACGCGTCGCTGCAGTTGGGCGCCACGCTGGCCGAGGCCAACGCCTTGCCGGCGGCGCGCGAGGCATTGGCGGAAGCGCTCCGGCGCGACCCGCTGCTCGTGCGGGCGAAGCTCGGCGAGCGGCTGATGCTGCCAATGATCGCCGCTGGAACCGGTGCGATGTCGAGTGCGCGCGAAGACTACACGCGCGGCATGACGCTGCTCGAACGCGAGTTGCCGGCGATTGCATCCGCCCTCGCTCCGGAGCGCCTGCAGGATGAATTGCGCCACAACAATTTCCTGCTCGCCTATCAGGGCGAGGACGATACCCGGCTGCAGCGGCGCTATGGCGACTTGATTGGTTCCATCCTGAGGGCGCAAGCCCCTGAGTGGCGGCAGGCGATCTCGCCGCGAGTGCGCGCCGGTTCGAAGGTCCGGGTTGGCTTCGCGTCGGCCTTCTTTCGCGATGGCACGGCAGGCCGTTACTTCGAGCACTGGATCACCGGGCTGCCGCGCGATGTCTTCGAGGTCTTTGTCTATCACCTGCTGCCGCAGCGCGATGCGTTGACGGAGCGGCTCGCCGCGCGTGCCGATCGCTTCCGGCACATGCCGATGTGGCGACCGTCGCAGGCGGCGCCCCGTATACGCGCCGACGGGCTCGACATCCTGATCTATCCCGAACTCGGCATGGGCGCCGTCACGTTCGCGCTGGCGGCATTGCGGCTGGCGCCGGTGCAGTGCGCCGCGTGGGGTCATCCGGTGACCAGCGGACACGACACCATCGACATCTTCGTCTCCAGCGCGGCGATGGAGCCAGCGGACGGCGCGCAGCATTATCGCGAGTCGCTGCGCTTGCTTCCGGGCATCGGAACGCGCTATCCACGGCCCGCGGTGCCGGCGGACGCGACAAGAGCGGCGTTCGGTTTGCCGCCGGGCGTGCCACTGCTGCTGTGCCCGCAGTCGCTGTTCAAGATCCATCCCGATAACGACGCGCTTTATGCGCGCATCCTGCGCGATGTGCCCACGGCCGAGATCGTGCTGTTCGAGGGGCGCGAGCCGCAGTTGACAGCATGCTTCCGGGCACGGCTCGAAGCCGGGGGTATTGCCGGCAAACGCATCCGCTTCCTGCCGCAGTGCGGCCACGACGACTATCTGCGGGTGAACGCGGTATGCGACCTGATGCTCGACACGCTGCATTGGTCGGGTGGCAACACCAGCCTCGATGCGCTGGCCTGCGGACTGCCGATGGTCACGCTGCCCGGTCGCTTCATGCGCGGGCGGCAGAGTGCCGGCATGTTGAAGCTGATGGGTCTCGACGAATTGGTCGTGTCCGACCACGATGCCTACGTGCGATCGGTGGTGGAACTGGCGCGCGATGCCGCCAGGCGCCAGGATCTTGCTGCGCGCATCCGCGCAACGCATCACTTCATCTTCGATGATCAGGCGCCGATCGACGCGCTCGCGGCACTACTGCGGGAGCTATAGTCGCGCCGTCATCGCCGCGAGCGCGGCCTCGACCTGCGCCACGGCAATCGACCAGTCTCCGGGAACGTGCTGGCGAAACAGCCGGACTGTCGGATACCAGGGCGAACGATCACCGGCAATACCCCAGCGCCAATCGGGCGCGGAAGGCAGCAGCAACAACACCGGCTTGCCCAGTGCCCCGGCAAGATGGGTCATGCTGGTATCCACGCTGACGACGACGTCCAGCGCGTCGACCAGTGCGGCGGTGCCGTCGAAATCGTTGCGGAGGTCGAGTTCGATGAGGGGGAAGGCGTGCGTAGCGCCGGCGCCCCCGGCGTCAATTTCAAGGCCGTCCTTCTGCAACGAAAACCAGCATGTTCCCGGCAGCTGGAACAAGGGCGCCAGCACGGCCAGCGAACACGCGCGCCGCAGGTTGTAGTGGGTGCCTGTCGCACCGGTCCATGCAATGCCGATGCGAAGAGCGCGCTGCGCATGCCGGGCGACCTGCGCGTCGGCGTCACGTCGTCGCGCCGGATCGCTGCGCAGGTACGGCACCGCAACGCTCAATTGCTCCGCGGTCGCGCCGAGCGCGAACGGCAGCGACATCAACGGCACGTGGACGTCGAACGCGGGCACCGGGTCCCCAGGACCGGCGGCAGCCGATACGCCGGGTGCCGTGGCGGCCAGGCGCAACAGCGGCGCTTGCACCGCGGCGATCACCCGCGCCCCGCGCGCCGCAACGGCACTGGCGAAGCGGATGTTCTGCAGCGTGTCGCCCAGTCCCTGCTCGGCGTGCAGCAGTATCGTGCGACCGGCGATGTCCTCGCCCTGCCAGCGCGCAACGGGCCACTGCCGGATGAAGGACTGCAATTCGGGCGCGCGCAGCCGCCATTCGTATTCCTCCCTACCGCGGGTCAGTTCGCCCGAGACAAGCAGCGCCAGGCCGAAATTCCAGTGGGTCTGCGGGTGCTCCGGCGCAATGGCCAGCGCATGGTGAAAGGCATCGATGGCGCCCGGCAAATCGCCCAGCGCCTGCAGTGCGAGTCCGAGGTTGTTCCAGGCGCCGGCGTGCGCGGGCTTCAGCGCGAGGGTTCGTCTGTAGGCCTCGACCGCGAGGTCGTCGTGCAGGCGCGCCGCGAGCGCGAGGCCGCGATTGTTGTGGAACTCGGGCTCGGCGGGCACCAATGCGACGGCCCGATCGAGCAGTGGCATGGCGTCGTCGATGCGGCCGCGCTGATAGAGGACAACGCCCAGATAGTGGAGGGCGAGTGGCTGGTCGGGCTCGACGGCCAGCACTTCCCGATAGAGCCGCTCGGCGGTATCGAGGTCGCGGCGCTGATGCGCGTCCACGCCGGAGCGGGCCAGTTCTCCCGGAGTGGGGGCAACGCCCGTCGCCGGGGCGTCGGCCTTGCCGTGGCAATCCTTGAAACGCTGGCCGCTCCCGCAGGGGCACGGAGCGTTCCGCCCGGGGGCAGGCATGGTCGAGGGTTGCGTCAAACAGACTCCGCAGGTGCGCTGGATGGATGATTTTAGCGGCCGGCGCTTGAAAAGCCTCTGCGCGGGCCAACGTTGGTGGTCTTGGCGCGGCAGGGTGTTGACACATCCTGCAATTCATCCTATTATCGCGCCTCTCTGCTGCATTATTTCCGGTTTGCAGGTCGAACCGGGTGGAATGCAAGCGGAACGCTCTTTAACAATGTGCAACCGATAGGTGTGGGTACTCGTGGTCTGGGGCCCTGCGGCGGGCTGTTTTCTGGGTAACCGGGGGATGGCGAAGCGGCGGGGGAGATCCAAG
>JBKJSU010000307.1:0-3636 GCA_046594415.1 Casimicrobiaceae bacterium
CGACGACGGCACGTTCAAGGGCTGGGCGCGCACCGGCAAGCAGTTCAAGGCGTGGACGACGCTGGCCGACGCCGAAATGGTGCCGGTATGCCGCTTCTTCACCGTGGCGTTTGCGCCTAAGAGCTCGCACTTCTACACGCCGTTTGCGCCGGAGTGCACGGTGGTCAAGACCAGCAGCGTGTGGCAATTCGAAGGTGAGGTGTTCTTCACCAAGCAGGCCAGCGTGGCCGGTGTGTGTCCGGCCAATACCCTGCCGGTCTACCGGATGTACAACAACGGCCAGAGCGGCGCGCCTAACCACCGGTACACCACCGACCTCAACGTGCGCACCAAGATGCTGGCGGAAGGCTGGATCCCCGAGGGTGCCGGCACCGTCGGCGTGATCATGTGTTCGCCGCCCTGAGCGCGGAGCGCGGATCTGAAGTGGCGCCGCAACGGCGCCGCTGAAACTCCGCAGCCATTGCCGCGCCCCGAGCCATGCCGCCGGGGGCGCGACGTTTTATCTACCTCTGCATCGGACCCCGGCAGCTCGTTTATGCCATTGTCTTATGCCAAAGGCATATTTTGTACTACATTAAGCCCGTGGTAGGGCACGGGATGACCTTTGTTTCCGTGTGCCAAGCCTGTCACCGCCCGGAATTTCCCGGGACGTCAGGCCCAAGCCACCCCGCAAGGAGACAAGGCCATGAGACGCACTCCCACCCTCTTGTTGGCGCTGCTGACGCCGTTCGTGATGGCTTGGTCCATGGCGGCCAACGCGGCCAGCTGCACCAACGGCAAGACGCTGTACAACAAGACCAACGCCACGCAGACCCTCTCCTGCGGCAACTCGCTATGCCACAAGTCGGATCTCTCGGCCAACAATATCCTGAATGGCGCCTATGGCGCCGGCGGCGCCAACGCGATCAACAACGCGCTGAACAACGTCGGCGAAATGACGGGCATCCGCACCAACCTCGGGTTGACCGCGTCGGATCTCGATGACCTCGCGCAATGGATCTTCTTCGCGCCGACGTGCCCTGCGTCCGCGCCGAGTCTGTCCGCCGCGCCGTCCGGCATCGCCTTCGGCAGCGTCGCCAACGGCAGCACCAGCGCCGCCACGTCCGTCACCGTCACCAACAGCGGCTCGGGCGCGGCATCCGGCCTGGCCTACACCAATTCCGCCAGTACCAAATGGCTGGTGAGTGGCAGCGACTGCGGGGCCAGCATCGCCGCCGGCGCGTCGTGCTCGTTCAGCGTTGCCTACAAACCGGCCGCCGCAGGCGCATCCGACACCGGCACCTACTCGGCCACCGGCACCGGATCGTTCTCCGTCAGCTTCACCGGCAGCAGTCCGGCAGCCACGCCCGCCAGCCTGTCGGTGGCGCCAGGTTCAGCGGCCTTCGGCAGCGTAACCGTCGGCAACAGCAGCGCCGTGCAGTCGTTCACTGTGGCCAATGCCGGCACTGTGGGCGCCACCGGCGTTGCGTTCACCAACTCCAACAGCGCCGAATTCATCATCAGCGGCAACACCTGCGGCGCGACATTGAGTGGCGGCACATCGTGCGGCTTCAGCATCAATTACACGCCCACCGCGGCGGGCGCGGATACCGCCACGCTGGCCATCGCGTACGCCGGCGCCACCTCGGTCAACCTGGCGCTGAGCGGCACCGGCCTGCCGGCCCCCGTGGCGGCGCTGCAGGTCACGCCCGCGGCATTGACATTCGGCACCACCACGGTCGGCGGCACCAGCGCGACGCAGAGTGTCAGTGTCAGCAATACCGGTGGCGCCGTCGCCTCCGCGCTCGCGCTGGCCAACGGCGATCCCGCGCACTTCCTCGTCAGCGGCAACACGTGCGGCGTGACGCTGGCAGGCGGCGCATCGTGCACGCTCAACGTGGCCTATGCGCCCAACGCCGCGGGTGCCAACAATGCGGCGCTGACCTTCAGCTATGCGGGTGGTGCCAACATCGCCGTTGCCATGGCCGGCACCGGCAGCGCGGCGCCCGCTGCCAACCTGGCTACGACACCGGCCGGCGCCGCCTTCGGCACTATCACCGTCGGGCAATCGAGCGCGCCGCTGGCGGTGACGCTGACCAACAGCGGCGGCGCAGCAGCCGCCGGCATCGCGTTCAACAACAGCAATGCCGTCGAGTTCATCGTCACTGGCAGCACGTGCGGCGCCACCGTCAATGCCGGCGCATCGTGCACGTTCAATGTCACGTATACGCCATCGGCGGCAGGCGCGGACAGCGCAACGCTGACCATCAATGCGGCGGGCGGCGCCGCCGTGGTGATGGCGCTGTCGGGTGCAGGCGCGGCAGACCTGCCGCCGCCGCCGTCCGCGACGGTGGATGTGATCGAGTACTTCCACGCCGAGTTCGGGCATTACTTCATCACCTACCTGCCCGGTGAAATCGCCAAGCTCGACGACGGCACGTTCAAGGGCTGGGCACGCACCGGCAAGCAGTTCAAGGCGTGGACGGCCGGAGGCGCGGACATGGTGCCGGTGTGCCGGTTCTTCACGGTGGCCTTCGCGCCGAAGAGTTCGCACTTCTACACGCCGTTTGCACCCGAGTGCACCATCGTCAAGGCCAACACCGTGTGGACATTCGAAGGCGAAGTCTTCTTCACGCAGCAGGCCACGGTAGCGGGGGTGTGCCCGGCCGGCACGGTGCCGGTCTATCGCATGTACAACAACGGCCAGAGCGGTGCGCCCAACCATCGGTACACCACGGAAATGAGCGTGCGTACCAAGATGCTTGCCGAGGGCTGGATCCCCGAAGGGGCGGGCACGATCGGCGTGATCATGTGTTCGCCGCCGTGATGGGTTGAATTTATCAGGGTCAGACTCCTATTTATCGCGGCAACGCTGCGCGATAATCAGGAGTCATGACCCTGATTAGTTGTGGTTGAATTGCGCGCATGACGCTCACGATCACCGGTTCGCGTTCGGAATTGGGCCGCCTCCTTGCGCAACGCGGCACGCCGGGCGCCGCGACGACTATCCACATCAACGTGGCGGGGCAACAGGCCAACACGCTGCTGCACGATGGCCACGCGTGGGAGGGCTTTGCGGGCAAGGCACTCGCCGGCACCCGCCGCGCGCTGCGCACGGCCCATGCGGAAGGCGCGTCTATGCTGGTTCACGCCAGCTTCGCCTTTGCGCATGCCGTGGAGCGCGGCGCGAAGCTGCAAGACCCGCTGCGCTCGGCCGTGGAGGCCATCCTCGAGTGCGAAGCGCTGGCGTTGGCCGGCCCGGTGCCCGCCTGCGTGGTGCGTCTTGGCTATCTGTATGGCCCGGAAAGCGCGGACCTGCGCGCCTATCGCAGCGCCTTTCGCCTCGGTCGGCCGTACTGGTCGGGGCCGCCCAAGGCGTTGCAGTACCACCTGCATCAGTTCGACGCAGTGTCGGCGTTGCTGGCCGCCGCGCGGTCGCGCAATGCGGGACGGACCTACTACGCGATCGACGGCGCCGCGATTGC
Organism: Casimicrobiaceae bacterium; assembly: GCA_046594415.1. GTDB lineage: Bacteria > Pseudomonadota > Gammaproteobacteria > Burkholderiales > Casimicrobiaceae > VBCG01. Next base: position 3,465 of record JBKJSU010000307.1, read on the forward strand.
GTTCACCCGGTTCATGGACGCATTCGCGCATCGCGTGGGACGGGCCAAGCCGCTGCATCTGCCGCTTTTCTCCAAGCCGCTGGCCAAGGCCATCATCCGCGAGGAACACATGCAGCAGACCGCGCTGGCGATGCCGCCACGCATGCCGCGGCCGCGCGTGCCGGGATGGACG